>JBOIGK010000033.1:0-13755 GCA_050742695.1 Advenella sp.
ACCAAGTCCAGCGTGAGCCGGTGTCTGCATCGCATCTTACCGTGGGCCTGCAGTGCGGCGGTTCTGACGGCTATTCCGGCATTACAGCAAACCCGGCGCTGGGCGCGGCTGTTGATCGTCTGGTGCGCGCCGGCGGCACCGCCATTCTTTCGGAAACACCTGAGATTTATGGCGCAGAGCATCTGCTGACCCAGCGCGCCGTCAGCCGCGAAGTTGGGGAAAAATTGGTAGCCCGCATCAAATGGTGGGAAGATTATTGCGAACGCAATTTTGCTGAAATGAATAACAACCCGTCTGCTGGCAACAAGGCTGGCGGGCTGACAACCATTCTGGAAAAGTCGCTGGGGGCGGTTGCCAAGGCCGGCACCACCAACCTTAATGACGTTTACGAATATGCGCAGCCTGTTACCGCAAAAGGCATGGTATTCATGGACTCTCCCGGTTTTGACCCGGTATCGGCCACCGGACAGGTCGCCTCGGGCGCCAATCTGATTTGTTTTACAACCGGCCGTGGCTCGGCTTACGGCTGTACACCCTCGCCTTCGCTCAAACTGAGCACCAACAACGCTTTGTGGCAACGCCAGGAAGAAGACATTGATATCAACTGCGGCACAATCATCAGTGGTGAAGAAACAGTAGACAGCCTGGGTGAAAAAATCTATCGCATGATACTGGACGCGGCATCAGGCAAAAAAACCAAGAGCGAACTGCACGGCTATGGACAAAACGAGTTTGCGCCATGGCCGTTGGGTGTGACGATGTAGGCATAAGCAATAAAGGCTCTAGCAATCAATAAGTAGTGGCTACGGGCATTAAGCCTGCCGCCACTACTTGGCGCCACCTGCCTTAATCCAGCCACTCCTGAACCATGACTTCGATCGTGATACACACCGGTGAGCCGCCTTTGATAAACCTGCCGGCAAATACTTCGCCCGCATTGTTGGCTACAATGCCATAGAGTTCGACTTCGGTTTTTCCTTCACGATCACGGCGCACGTGACCGTTCATGCTCAGAATTTCCACCGCGAATCCTTCCACATTGATACTGCGCGGCACGCCTTCGTCGGTCATAATTTGCAGGCTGGACTTGAACAGGCTGCCCAGCCCGCCTTTGATAACGCCCTGCGCTATATCGTGTTCGCGACAGATGTCTTCCATGCCGGTGATAAGATCGTCATTGCAGAAAAACCGCGCATTGACCACACGCCCCACCCGACAATGCCTGATACTGGATTCCATACATCTGTTCCTTTGCCGTTCAGGCCTAAAATCTCAGCGCTCGTGCGCAGCGGACACTGCAGCACGCTCGGCAGTGTCATCAATATGTTCAGCCAATTGCGGATGAAATACATACATACCGGAGGTAGCATCCAGTCTGGCGACAAATTCGATGTCGCTTGGCGCCGTCACATAAATGCGTATCCCCGTCTGTCCCACGATGCACTGTTGCGTGTCCAGATGGCCCCCCTGCGTCTGGCCATTGCCGGTCACAAGGCAGCCATGGCAATGCAACAGGGGCTTGTCTTGCCTATCCTTTCCGTATATGCCCATGGCCGAGATAAGTGTTGCATTGCCGGTGTGGTTAGGCGCCCCATATTGCGCAATGCGCTTGCCAGTCGGATCAGGATATCCGGTATAAAAAATGGCAGAACGAAGATGACCGCCCATCAAATCCAGATGCGCGCTTTGAATGTCGTACTGCGCGAAGGCGGCAGATACCCACTCCCAGATCGATGCGCCTTCGGGCACATCAAGCACCCAGTTGCTTTGGCCCTGCCGTGCCAGAGAAAGCACTCTTGAGTTAAACCGTTGCATCATCTTGCACCATGCGTCGCAAGTCTTTTTTGACTATTTTCCCATAGCCCGATTTTGGCATGGAATCCCAGAAGTAATATCTGGTCGGATACTTGTACCGCGCCACTTTGCCATTCAGGTGACGGTTCAATGCTACGGCATCGGTCCTGCAACCGCTTTTACATACCACTACCGCGACACCGGCCTCTCCCCATTTTTCATCTGGCACGCCAAACACGGCAACTTCAGAAACCGCAGCGTGCGTCAGCAAAGCCTCTTCAATTTCCCTCGGATACACATTGGAGCCACCGGAAATATACATGTCTGACTGGCGTCCGGTGATATACAGAAAGCCCTGCTCATCCAGATGGCCCAGGTCACCGGTGTGAAACCAGCCATAACGAAAAGCTTTTTCATTGGCCGCAGCGTTATTGTCATAACCCATGCAAACAGCCGGGCCGCGCACGCAGATTTCACCTGTCATGCCTGCATCGCAGCGCTGGCCTTGCTCATCCAGGATCGCTATTTCCATACCCGTTCTGGCGTAACCGCAGGTGCCAATCCTGGCGTCAGTCGCGCTATCATCCTGCTGGTGCATATGCGCCGGCAGCACCGTGATATTGCCTGTCACTTCGCCCAGTCCGTAATATTGCACCAGCACCTTGCCCAATTTACCCAATGCATGTTTCTGGTCCTCGCGATACATGGGCGCACCCGCATAAATCACGTATTTCAATGAGGAATGATCAAACTGGTCCACCGCAGGGTCTTCAGTCAGCCGCTTTACAATCGTGGGCACAGTGAACATGTTGTCAACGCGATATTGCTGAACCAGTTGCCATGCTTCAGCGCAATCGAGCCGTGCCGAAGCAGGCAATATGCTGGCCGCGCCACGGGCTGTATTGGCAATGGCATGTATTCCAGCACCGTGCGACAGCGGCGCCACCACCAGGGAGCGTGAATGCTGGTCAATACCGGGCAGCAGATCAGCCAGATGATTGGTAATCACAAACGCCATTTGCCCGTGCGACAGTACACCGGCCTTGGGAAACCCGGTGGTACCGGAAGTAAAAAAGAACCATAAGGGGTCTTCATACTCCACATCAACCGCTTCGAAGCGACCGTCGCTTCTGTGCTGCGCCAGCAATGCCTCGTAGCTGACCTCCTCCTGTTGTGGGTCCCCTATGGAAATCACATGCCTGACAGAATCTGCGGCGTTACAGCAACTGTTGGCGTGACCCGCGTACCCATCATCATAGATGACGATCGAAGCCCTGCTCGCCGAGGCAAGATAGGCGATCTCCGACTCTGTAATCCGCACGTTGGTGGGAACCCAGATAGCACCTAGTTTGAAGGTTGCCCAGCAGCTTTCGAACAACTGCACGTTGTTGGACGAATGGATCAAAATACGGTCGCCCTTGCCTATGCCAAGTTTGCTTAAGGCATGGGCAAGCGCATTGACCCTGGCGTTAAGCGTACCCCAACTATAGGTACGGTCACCGTGAATTAGACCAGGCAGGTCGGCAAAACGTAAACTGACATCAGTCAGGAAATTACCAATATTTTTTACAGACTTAAGCATAACAACATTCCAGATTAACCCGATACCTGCGTTTATCGCGGGATCGCGGGTATATCACACGCGCATCAGGCGCGTTCAAGAATACTTACATAATTGGCGACGGCAGAGCCGCCCATATTGAAAACACCTGCCCGATCCGCTACCGGCAATTGCATGTCTGCGGCCTGCCCGCTCAACTGCATGGCGGCCATGACGTGCATGGATACGCCCGTCGCTCCGATCGGATGCCCTTTGGACTTCAGGCCCCCCGACGGGTTCACCGGCAAACGTCCATCACGAGCGCTGACGCCATCCAGAATAACGCGGGCGCCGTCACCCGGGCGGGCCAGACCCATGGCCTCGTACTCAATCAGCTCGGCAATGGTAAAACAGTCGTGGGTTTCTACAAACGACAGTTCGTTCAGACTCAGGCTACTGTCGGCCAACGCCCGTTGCCAGGCGCGCGTCGCACCTTCAAAAGCAATGGGATCGCGGCGACTCATTGGCAGATAATCATTGACCTGTGACGTTGCCAGAAAACGCACGTGATTGTCGCTATTGCGAACATCATCATCCCTGCAGATAATGATTGCTGCCGCGCCATCAGATACCAGTGAGCAATCGGTCCGCTTGAGCGGGCCCGCCACGAAGGGATTTTTTTCCGACTCTGTGCGGCAGAAATCGAAGCCGAAATCTTTTCTCATATGCGCATACGGATTAGACAGGCCGTTATGGTGGTTCTTGGCGGCAATCATCGCCAGAGCGTCAGATTGGTCTCCGTAGCGATCGAAATAGGTTTTGGCAATAACATTGCCAAACAGACCGGCAAAGCCACCGGCGACCGCCGCTTCTTCCCTGGCATAGGAACATTTGAGCAGAACCTCGCCGATTTCCGGGGTAGACAATTCCGACATTTTCTCAAAACCAAGCACCAACGCATAGCGACTGCGTCCGCTGGCAACCGCGTTGAGCGCTGAATGCAACGCCGCTGAACCGGTGGCGCAGGCATTTTCCAGGCGTACGGCCGGAATGAATCGCAATGCCGGAATAGCATTGAACAACAGCGAGGACGGAAAATCCTGGTACAAAAATCCACCGTTGTAATGGCCAACGTGCAGCGAATCAATATCACTATGCTCCAGGCCGGCATGGGCAATAGCCTGCAGCGCCACCTCGCCAATCATCTGTTCAGGATCAACCCCATCCATTTTCCCGAATTTCGAATGGGCCCAGCCCGTCATTGACACACGCATTGCAATCGACTCCCTTAAACTGAAACTATGACAACTGTTTAAACTATGACAACTGGCATAAACAGTCAATGTCCGGTAATGCCTGCTGCCAGAAAACCACCATCTACCGGAATCACATGGCCGTTAACATACGACGCAGCTTCGGACGCCAGAAACAAGCAGACCTGGGCAATTTCCTGCGGCGTACCGTAACGTCCCATGGGGATCGAACCAATGAACTCGTCCCGGGTGGCCTGCGTATGCAATTGCTGGGTAAGTGGCGTATCGACCGGACCGGGCGCAATCCCGTTAGTTGTGATGCCAAATTCAGCCAGCTCCAGAGCCATCTGGCGCGTCAGCCCGAAAACAGCAGCCTTCGATGTACCGTAGGCCGCCCGACCCCAGCTTGCACGCTCACCGCTCACTGATGCAATGTTAACGATACGCCCAGACTGTCTTTTTTGCATCAGCCGCCCGGCATGTTGCGACATCAGAAATGGTCCGGTTACGTTCACCTGCATGACCTTATCCCAATGGTCTTTCGGATAATCCAGATAAGCCACGGTTTTGGCAATGCCGGCATTATTCACCAAAACATCGCAGCGACCATAATCGCGTTCTACAGTGGTAAAAAACTGCGCAATGCTGTCGGCGTCAGCCACGTCCAGCCTGAGATAGCGTGCCTGTAGCGATTGCGCGTTTAGCGATGCCTCTAGTGCCTGTGAGTCCGTCTCGTTGACATCAGCTATCATGGTCCGGTAGCCGGCATGCGCAAAAGCTTCAACGATTGCCCTGCCAATACCATTGCCGCCGCCGGTGACCACAGCAACGGGCACATCACTTGAAGAACGATCACTCATACAGCACCACCTATACGGAACAAAGGATCAAAGCGGATTCATCAGAGGAACCCGATGGAAAACCAGGGTACAAACGCAATGACAAATGTCGTTACCAGCAGGACAGCCAGATACAGCCACATTTTCGGAATGACCTTGTCCGGGTTAACCTTGCTGATCGCGCTGGCCGAATAAAAGCCCACGCCCAGCGGCGGAGCAAACAGCCCGATACCCATGGCAAGAATAATCACAATCGCGTAATGCACCTCGTGAATGTGCATGGCTTGTGCCGCCGGGAAAATCAATGGGCCGAACAGTACAATGGCGGGAATGCCTTCCAGGATGCTGCCCAGTAAAACGAAAAGCACAATACTCACCGTCATGAAGCCGAATACGCCACCTGGAATATGCGTCATGAACTCAACGAGCGTTGTGGAAAATCCTGATTGAGTCAACGCCCAGGCCATTGCAGTGGCAACGCCGATAATAAGCAGAATGGCACCCGAGAGCGAGGTTGCCTCGATCAGCATGGGATAGATACGTGACTTGTCCACGCCACCAATGGCCAGTTGCACGATGATTGCATAAATAATGACATACACAATACCAATAGAGGCCACCTCGGTTGCCGTGGCAACGCCTTCGACCACGCACACGCGGATAATAATCGGCAGGATCAGCACCGGCAACGCCCACACAAAAGTTCGGCCAATCTCGGCCGCATTGGCGCGTTCACGCGTATCCTGCGCAGTTTTGCGGGATTTCAGATAGCACACAAAGGCAATGGCCAGCGTGCATACCAGCGCCGGCACCAGCCCGCCAATAAAAAGCGCACTTATGGATACGCCGCATACGGCGCCGATCGTAATCAATACCAAGCTGGGCGGAATGGTTTCGGTCATCGCACCGGTGGCCGACAACAGCGCCGCCAGATCATTCTCGTCGGCGCCCTTGCGTTTCATTTCCGGAAACAGCGCAGGGGCAACCGCGGCCATATCTGCCACCTTGGAGCCGGAAATACCAGAGACCAGGAACATGGCGCCCAGCAATACATAATTGAGCCCTCCGCGAATATGGCCCAGTACAGACGACATAAAATCAATCAACTTGCGCGCCATGCCTCTGATCTGCAGCAATACGCCCTGTACCACGAAGAGCGGCACGGCCTGCAACACGAGATGCGAGGCGCCTTCATCAATGCGTGACACGACAATAGACGGCGGCACTTCGGCAATATTGACGATATAGGCCAGCGTGGCAATGCCAAAGCAAAAGGCAATAGGCACGCCACTCATGACACACGCGCCCAGCACCAGCACAAAGAATACGATAAGGTTAAGATTGCCTATGTCATACATAAAATCGGCAAAATACCAGAGCGCATAGCCCACCACTGCGACAACGGCCGCCGCAGACAGAATGTCCTGCCAGCGAGAGTGCGCCAGCAAATGACTCAGGGCAATAAAGGCAAACAGGCACATGCCCACCGGAATCGCCAGTGCCCGATAGCCATCGGGAATGTTGAGCGCCGGTGAGGTCACCACCATCTGGCCGCCGGCATGATGAAACCCGGGCCCGATCAGATACGCGGCAAACAACAGAATAATCACCAGCCCCAGCGTTTCAAACCAGTCCTGGGCCCGCCTGGAAAAGCGTGCCACCACGGCAGTCAGCCGCATATGTTCGTGCCGGTCCAGCGCCAGCGCGGCACCGAACATGCACAACCAGATAAATACAGACTGCGCCAGTTCGTCTGACCAGATAATGGGTTTATGCAGGAAATAGCGGAACACCACGCCGGTAAAAAGCAATGCCGATTCGAACACCAGCATTGCTACAGCCAGCAAACCGACCAACCGCATCACTGCGGTCTTGACGGTAATCACACTTCTGGAAAGCATATGGGTATTGACGCCAGCCGACTGGCTGGCAATGCTTACATTCAAGACAGCGCTCCGGTAAATTGCTCCAGTTTTGACCAAAGCGGATCACCAAAGGATTTCTTCCATTCTTCGTAAAAACCGGCATCTTTCAGTTTGCCACGGAAAGCGTTGGTGTCTACTTCATTAAAGGCCATACCCTTGCCTTCCAGCGTCTGTTTAACGGTCAGGCTCAATTTGGCAAGATCGTCCCGCTCTTTAAGGCTGGCGTCCATCACGTGCTTGCGAATCACTTCCTGGATATCCTTGGGCACCTTGGCCAGATTGTCCCGATTGGCCAGGAACCAGAATCCGTCCCACATGTGATTGGTAAGCGAGGCATATTTCTGTACCTCATACAGCTTTGCTGTTTCTATTAGCGTAATTGGATTTTCCTGACCGTCAGCGATATGAGTCTGCAGTGCCGAATAGGTTTCGGCAAAATTGATGGTGGTTGGCGACGCGCCTAGGCTTTTGAACATGGAAGTCCACAGCGGGCTTGGCGGCACACGCAGTTTGACACTGGTCAGATCGTCAGGCGTTTTGACTGGTTTGGAACTGGTGGTAATAATCCGGAAACCATTGTCCCAGATTTTATCGAAAGCGGTCAAGTTTGAGCCCTTCTCGATTTCTTCGCGCACGGCGGCGCCCAACTCACCGTCCATGGCCTTCCAGACCTGGTCGTAGTCCTTAAAGCCAAAACCGATACCGGAAATTTGCGTTTTGGAAATAAGCGTACCCATGATAATGGGTGAGAGCGTAAAAAAGTCGACGGCGCCGGCACGAATCTGAGAGAGCGTATCGGTATCATTTCCCAGCTGGCTGCTCGGATATACACGAATATCTACTGCGCCATCGGTTTCTTTCTTGATGGCGTCAACCATTTCCTTGGCGCGGATATTCAAGGGGTGGGACACCGGCAGGTTATTGGCAAATTTGAGCCGAAAATCGGCGCGACGCGCCAGAATCACATCTGAATAGCTCAGTCCGAAAGCCGATGCCGCTGTGACAGCAGATATCGACTTCAGAAAACTCCTACGTTTTACAGCAGCCATTATTCCCTCCTCCAGGACTAAAATATGCTTGTTGTCTCAAATTGCTTGTCTTCTATTCTTTACCCCGTTGCGACACACGTGCGCGTTACCCCGCTTGCTCCATAAGCGGCTCTCGCCATCTTGTCTGTTGTGTGATCACATCTCTTATAGCACAGATATTGCATTTATTTCGATGAATTTTCAACAGGGGTATGCCCGAATTGCCCCAGGCAAAATACAAAACTGGCTCTCGATTGCTACCCTGTCTGTCTGCCAAAATTGCCGCTGGCAATCTGCTGGCCCGAATCAAACATGAGCGTGCGCTCGGGCCAGCGCATGGCGGCAAGCCGCGTTTGTCCCTGCGCCATCACGCCCGATCGTTCGAGGAACCGGGCGCCAACACAATAATCCACACAAAACACATTACCGCGTGCGCCGTGCCAATCGTATGGCGCCACACCGGCAAACAGGTCGCGACCACGCGACAGCGCACTCACCGGTTTATCCTGCGGGTTGCGCCAGTAGTGCCCGATCAAGACGGGCACTACTTCAGTGTAGGTGACCCACCAGCGCGCCCGTTGTACAAAACGCCATTCCCCTCCGCTGAAAAAGGTTTCACTATCTGCCGTTTCCACGCCTGAAGTCAATACGCGCAGCGGGTTGGCCATTTGTCTGAGCTCGCGCATATAGGCCGTTGCTTGCAGAAAAGGAACAGCTTGCGCCGCGTCGGGAATATGCACGCGCCATTGCTTCTGTTCGGCGACATAATACTGAAATCGGCTATCGCTGCGGATAACATCATTGGTTTGCCTTTCCCGTTCATCAAAGTATTCAACAATGGATGTCAGCGCATGCGAACCAATCTCGTTAACAGAAGGCATATGCCAGGCTGCATGCACCACCCGCAATTGGCTGTTGCAGGCAACAATGGGCAGGCTGGCGAAAAAGTCCAATATGGCCTGCCGTTCGGCCTGGGGAAGAACGCGCATTTTGCCGAATTTCTCGTCACCATCAGCCGCTTCGTCCCAGAACCAGCTGTTCCCATCCTTGCGCAACCCGCGCAGGATATTCAGTTCATGATTGCCCAGAACACAAATTGCATTTCCGGCATTGACCATGCCCTGCACCAGCCTGACCACTGCAGGACTGTCGGGCCCGCGATCACATAAGTCGCCAATAAAGACCAGTGTACGCCCCGCCGTGTGCCGGCCAAGGTTGTCATAACCCAGGTGAAGCAACAGTTGCCGAAGCGCTTCATATTCACCATGAATGTCGCCGATAATATCCAGGGGCGTAGAGGGGAGCGTCACGATAGCTTGGTAGGTATGAAGCTTGTTCATTGTGTTTTTGTTGCCTGTGAATAAGAACGCCCATGCAGGAATCATCGCTCAGTTGCGTACATCCTTGGTGGCCGATTGACATAATAAGGTCAAAATGCCAAAAACTTACGGTACGTAGCGTCTGGCTTGTCGTGCCGGGACCTATTTTACTGATTTCATATCCCCTGCCGGCAGCGCCGCCACAAAACCAACACGGACCGACTACTGGTAACATTCAGATACTGGCTGTAACCCTGCGAACTACACCGGCTCCCTTTCTTGTGTTTAACTGAAAACCACATCTCCATAAACAAGGAAAGTCAATGAAAGCCATCACAACAGGTGCTGTAATTCTTTCTCTGGCCGCCATCACCGGGTGCGCCATGCATGATTCTGACGGTCGATATTCCAATCGCGATCGCTCTCAATATGGACGGGATGGTACGGGATACAACAGAACAGACGGTAACCACCGCCCTGGTATGGATGCTCGCCATGACAGTAACTGGAACAGCAGCGACAAGAGCAATCGCCAAAGCGACTGGCGTGACCGCAAGGATAATAACGGTAACAGCGGTAATAACAGAGACTGGAATAATCGCAATAATAGCAACAGCGACTGGAACAATCGCAATAAATAATTAAATATATCCCGATTCTGCGGCAGACGATTGAACAGTGGCCGCCAGCAAGAAGTGTCCTATTTCGCGGCCAGGGCAAGACATAACGCAAAAAGTCTGAAAACGACCAATTGCGGCAAATCAACTGAGTGAAAAACCCACTGAAATCTTTGCGCTATCCGGCCTGGCGGCCAGGTAACGCAATGAAATGGGGTTAACCGTTCAGAAACGATATCCCGCCCCGCCTGGCATAATATAGGTAGCGTTATCAACCGGTATTCGGGAGTATGAAAATGAAACTGCTAAGCACAACTGCAATTTTTTTATCCCTTATTCTATTATCAGGCTGCATCATCCACGACCATGGTCGCGGTGGGCGCTGGAACGATAGAGACGGATACCATAATCGTCATTCTTCTTATGACGGGGATCGTTCCTCTTATGGCCGCGGTCCCGGCCATCATCGTCGCTGGTGACAGCGATGCATGGGTAACCTTTAAAGTGCACGGCAACAGCCATATAGCGTCGATTATCCCAGGCAGTAGATCAAACGGCCATCTGGCGGAGCGCCTCTGCATGTATCGGGAGACGTTCCCTTTTCTTTAGCAATGAACTCTTCTTAACCAGTTAGCTAGGGCAGGTATAGAGAGTACCCTTATGTGTTTTGCCAATCTACGGGCCTGGAACCTGCAACGCAGCGCAAGCCTTACCGTCATAACAAACGGCATTCGCGACAACCAAATCATTTTTGCTCAGGCTTTCGCGGCCACGATCACACTTGACGCCTTGAAAATAGCCGTAGCCTTTATACCGACGGCGAGGCCCAGATTGTCAAAACTTGCGTTGGTCACCACAGCACTGATCTGAATGTTGTTCCCCGCGTCCATCACAATTTCCGAATTCACCGCACCTTTGCTGGCTTCGGTTATGGTGCCGGTCAACTGGTTTCTGGCAGAAAAAACCAAGCCGTCAACATCGGTTGCCAGAATAATGGACGATGCCTTGATCAGCGCAAACACCTCGCTGCCCTCGGTCAGGCGAAGATTTTGCGTACTGCTTTCAGTAATGATGGCAACGATGTCCTGATCCGGCGAAAGTGCAATGACAATCTCATCATTTACCGCACCCGTACGGATGGATTTTATTTTTCCTGGAAACTGATTTCTCGCACTGATTTTCATTTTGCACCCGGTTATTAAACAGTCGTAAGGAGCATTTTATCAGAGGTACAGCGCGTACCCGCGCGTCAACATAAATGCACCAATAACCGAAAATGACAGTGGCAAATTATGCTCGCGCGAGCTCCCCGCTACTGTGCTATTGCCTTATTTCTTATACAAATGACGTCCGAGCACCAAACCTAGGGCGGCTGCCGCCAGTAACGCACCCATCGGGTTGCTGCGTGTGCCATCAACAAGGCAGTCCACAAACGAATTCACGGCATAGGAAGCCTGGCCTGACGCCTGTCGCACCTTGCCCTCTGCCTCCATTTCCGGATCATCAAAAACATCACCCAGAGCAGATTGTCCTTTTCCAACAAGTTCTTCTGCTTTGCTCTTGATTGTATTTGCACTGGTCATAGATTCACCTTTCAGCGGAAAAACCAGAGGCTATTTGTCCGCATAGTCTGTAAAATTGCCTCTACTTATATCTTTAACATAGATTCAAGATCATTGTGATGAATCTTGACAAGGATTGACGATAACCTCAGGAAAGCGTTGTGACAATTGTCTGTCCGAAAAGCGCATATGTCACTATTGTTGTCCTGCACGCGCAGCAACAATTTGCGGATCGTGCAACAAGATCTGGGCAAACTCACGCACCAGTTCATTCTGTTCAGACGCACCGGCTCGGACCAAATATAAATGCCGCGTGGCCCAGCTATCGGCCATGGGAATCGCCACAACACGCCTATTACGCTCGGCCTCTTCTAATACACTGGCTGGCACGATGGCGGCACCTACGCCCGATTCAACCATGTAGAGGATAGAACTGAAATTGTGAACATGCATCCGGGTCTTCATGGGAATTCCGGCCAGCCTGGCGTGATTGGCAAGGAAATTGTAGTTGCTGCTGCTGCGATCCATACTGACAAGATCGTATGCCAGCACATCCTCGAAGGAGACGATCTTCGCATTTGCCAGCGGATGGTCGGCAGACACTGCACATACGAGCCGGTCAACCGCATATAGCTCGCGCATCAGACCGGGCAATTGTTCCAGATCGGCACCGACGCCAATATCGGCCTGGCCCTCGACGATGGCATGACTTATTGTCAGGCTTTCTTTTTCTTTCAGATCAATATCAATGCCTGCGTTTGACGTGAGAAATCGCGTCACACTTGGAATGATGAAACTGTTGAGGGCGCTGCTATTTGCCAGAAGCCGGATACTGCCCCGCAAATTACTTGCATAATGGCTTAACTCAGCATGCATCGTTTCCACTTCTGCAAGCAACTTCTTGGCGTGCTTGGTGAGCACCTCGCCGGCTGGGGTGGGTATCATGCCCTTGGGAGTACGCAAAAACAGCGCACTGCCCACCGTATATTCCAGATTCTTGAGCCGATAACTGGCTGACGACGCAGTCATGTGCATGCGCTCGGCACCGGTAGACAGGTTCTGCGCCTGCACGATCGCCAGAAAAAGACGCAGATCTTTTAATTCGTAGCGCACAAGCGCTCCTTTTTATTTGAAATATGCCAGTTACTATATTATTGTACTGGCTTATTTCAAACCAAAAAGAGAAACGCGATACGAAGCGGCCCTATGACAGACCGCCACATCAGCTACGCAGACTTGCCTTTCTGTTTGTCTTTTACAAATTGGCCCATGTATTTTTGCGGTTCGCCGGTACCGAACGCATCTCCAAACTCACGAACGCTATTTTGTATTGATGTCTGCAACGGTTCGTTTTGCCATTCGCGCAGCAAGCGCTTTTGCTGGGCAAGCACTTGCGGTCCGCATTGGGCCAGGCCGGTCGCTACCTGCAATATATGCGCGTCCAGGTCTGCAAGCTCGACCGCAGCGTCAACCAGACCCATGTCCAGCGCCTGCTGCCCGTTCACCACTTCGCCAGTCAACAGCAGCCAGGACGCCCTTGCGCCGCCAATCAGGCGCGGCAGCAGTGCCGCATGAATGATCGACGGGATGCCTACTTTTACTTCCGGCATTCCCAGATTGGCACTGGCAGCGCATATGCGCAGATCGCACGCCAGCGCCAGTTCCAGACCACCTCCCAGGCACCAGCCCGGAATCCGTGCAATTACCGGCACAGGAAGAAGTCGTACCGCCTCACACAGTTGCCGCAACAGATCAATGAATGTTACCGCCTGATCTTTGTCAAATGTCGCCATTTCCTTGATGTCTGCACCGGCTATGAATGCCTTGTCTGCGTCGCCACGCAGAATCAACACGCGAAGATTCTGGTTGTCTTTCAGA
>JBOIGK010000034.1:0-4828 GCA_050742695.1 Advenella sp.
GCCCATGATCGGGCGCACGCAGTAAACCGGTTTTGGCGCCGGGATCGCAGCGTGCCCGGCAGTGGGCTGGGGCTCTCGATCGTGGATGCAATTGCGCGACGGCATCATGGCACGTTCGAACTGCTTAAGCGCGCCGGGCCCGGACTTGAAGCACGAATGGAATTCCCTATATGAAATTGGCAAAAATCTGGTAAAGCACAATCGCCGGTAGCCGCAACGCTTTGGCGCATCATCGTCCGTATCACCTGCGCCATGAAAATGGCGTAGTGCGTTCGTGGTTCCATGGCCGGCAAGCACAGGATCGCAGCACCACCGACCCGACATGGCTGGCAGGCCAGGGACCGGTAAAAGTTTAACGGCTCGTCTGGCAGCAGCACAGGCACGATTACAGGGCAAAGGAAAGGCAATGCGTCAATGGCAAAAACTCGGTGTCAGCCTGATATTTTTCTTTCAAGTCAACACTGGCTGGAGTCAATCCACACAAATCGAATCTGCTCAGTTTCTGGCGGGCGCCTGTATCAGCTGTCACACGTTGGATAAAACGAAGACATCTGCCATACCGAGCCTGGCCGGTATGCATTCAGCAACCATCCTGTCAGACATGCTTGACTATGCAAATGGCAAGCGTGACGGGCTCTTGATGCCGCAGATAGCAAAAGGCTATACCCGTGAGCAAATGGAGATGATTGCAAATTATTTTTCTTCGCTGGACGCGTTATGAAACGCCGGCATTTTCTCAAACACGCGCTTTTTACCTCTGCCGCCACGCTCGGGGCACCCGCTATCGGCGCCAAACGCAGGCCACATGTCGTTGTCGTTGGCGGCGGTTTTGGCGGCGCCATGGCAGCGAAGTATTTGCGGATTTACAGCCACGGGCAAATTGACGTTACGCTCATAGAAAAGCAAAAAGCGTTTGTGTCGTGCCCGATGTCCAATCTTGTCCTGGTGGGATTGAAACCATTATCGTACTGCACACAACAGTATGATCAGCTTGCCAGGCGATGGGGCATACGGATACTCAATCAGCGCGCGACAAAAATACAGGCAGCTACATCGCGCATTACGCTTGCCGATACATCAGAGATCAGCTATGACCGGCTTATTGTATCTCCAGGCGTAGACCTGCAATGGGACCGGATAGACGGCATGGATCACCCTGATGCTCATGAGGTCGTGATCGATGCCTGGAAAAATGGCGCCGATAGCGCCCGCTTGCGCGACCAGATACAGGCCCTGCGCCCCGGTGGTGTTGTTGCCATTTGCATTCCGCTGGCACCCTACCGCTGCCCCTCCGCGCCCTATGAGCGAGCCAGTCTAATTGCGTGGTATCTGCAAAAACATAAGCCTGGCGCAACCGTGCATGTTTATGACGCCAACCAGGAAATCACAACTGAAAAGGAACTATACCAACGCTTTTGGCAGCAACACTACAAAGACATTCTGCTATATCACCCGCAAAATGCCCTGGTGGGGGTTGATATAGCGCAGAAAAAAATGCATTTTGAATTTGAAGACGCCGTCGCAGACGTTCTTAACATTATCCCTCCTATGCGTGCCGGCCGAATTGCCATCGACGCAGGTCTGGCAACTGCGAATGAAAAATGGTGTGAAGTAGATTTCCTCAATTTCGAATCTGTAGCGAAAAAAAACATACATATCCTGGGCGATTCCATACAAATTGCCCCACTTATGCCCAAATCCGGTCATATGGCAGCCCAGCATGGGCGTACCTGCGCATATGCGATTTGTCATAGCCTGCTCAATAAAAAAGCAGCCATTACCCCGGTATATGCCAACACCTGTTTTAGTTTTGTTGCACAAACTCACGCGATGCATGTCGCTTCGGTGCACCACTATTCACAAGAGAGTAAAACCATGGAACCAGTCAAAGGCGCGGGCGGTGTTTCTGCTGCACCCAGCCAGGACGAGGTCCCCCTGGCGTTTGCCTGGGCGGAAGCGATCTGGGCCGATATTTTTCGGTAAAGGCAAGTATGGCGATGATTTCCGATTTCAGGATCAACTGACAAACCAACAGCAGACCTAAGCCTGGTAACGTTGTCGACCGGCCATCCATGTTTCGCTGACTTTAATTTTACTGATCTTCGTAGGTTCTGCCTGCATTGGGTTTTCTTCCGTTATCGTAAAATCGGCGTATTTTCCTTCTTCCAGGCTGCCGACAAGATCATCCATACGACATTGCCATGCGGCGTCAATCGTGACGGCTCGCAATGCCGCTTGAACCGAAATACGCTCCTGACCGTAGAAAACGCCACCTCCTTCGTTCATAACGCGTGCGACGGCATCTTCGATATAGCGAAGGGGTTCAATCGGCGTGACGTTCCAGTCAGAATGAAGCGAAATCCGCAATTTTCCCGCTAACGCCGAAGCGCAGGGATCATAGAAACGTGCGCGATCCGGCCCCAGGATGCGATCGCGAAACGCCTTGCCCCACCACCGGATATGTCCGATCAAAAATGATGGAGACAAGCCAAGCGCATGCATTTTCTCTATTTGCTCCGGATGCAAAATACTGCAATGTTCGATTCGATGGCGATGGTCAGCGTAAGGCGCAGATGTGAGCACGGCCTCATACGCCTGCAGTGTTGTGTCGATACCAGCGTCGCCGTTAGCGTGAACCCCGATCTGCCACCCGCCAGCATGGGCGCGACGAATGACCTCTGTCAATTGGGCGAGTGTATAGTTAAGCGAACCGCGACTATTTCTGCCCAGATAGTTTTCGCGCTGATAGCCGGTATAGGCCTGGTTCGATCCGTCCGACCAGGCCTTTATACCGTCGATCCGGAACTGGTCATTGCCGCGCCCAGGCTTGATGCCGCTTTTTTCCCAATCGTCCATTAAGGTGGACACCAGCATGCCACGATAGCGTACCGGCGGATCGTCGGCCATGATCGCGTCGAGCAGATCAAGCTCGGCGATCCCGCCTTGCATGCCGATGCCGCAATCATGAAGTGTCGTGCAGCCGACCGAAGCGGCATGACGCAGCAGACGCTTTATCCGCGCCTGCGTCTCGAACGCAGAAAGCACCGGCATTTTTTCGATGAACGGCATCATCGCGTTCGACTCCTCCAGCCGGCCGGTGAGATTTCCATTTGCGTCACGAACAAAGCGGGCCAGAGGTGGATCGGGTGTATGACGAGTGATACCGGCAAGTTTCAGGGCATAAGAATTAACATAGGCAACATGGCCATTGCTCTCGATCATAAAAAAAGGACGATCTGGCACCCACTGATCCAGCAGAGCCAGATCGGGAATCCGCGCTCCCTGAGTAATACTCGGGTCAAATTGCTGAGCCCGGATCCAGGCATTGTCCGCCGCGTTGCCCGCAGATTCGCGAATTTTGCGCTGGACATCCTCAAAGCGGGGAGCGACGATCGGGCTGACGTCGATCCAATCCTCGAATAACACGAAGGTGTTATGCATGTGTGGATCAATCAGTCCTGGCATCAAGGTTCTGCCCTGAAGGTCGATCACCCGTGCTCTGGAATCGGCTTGCGCCGCAACGGATTCAAGCGAGCCTACTGCAAGAATTCTGCTGCCGCGTGTGGCAATGGCTTGGGCGCCAGGCTGATCGCTGTTCATGGTAAGAATTGGGCCACCACGAAACACAATATCACTCGTATGGCCAGACGCTGTCGATTGAGCCAACGTTTTTGACACGCCAGCCATGGAACCGGCAAAAACCGACGATGAAAACATGCCCACATGTTTCAGAAACTTCCGTCGAGATCCGTTATATCGCAGGATGGCGCTCATCCCTGCATTACACGCGATGCACATTGCTCACTCCTAAGGACTGTTGTCTATAGCCCACAGTCGGACCGCATAGAACCGCCGCGTCATCCCAGCCAGCGATTCACTTAAAAAGACACGCGTTCCCAGCTATATCAGTTTATGGTAGCACAACCCATAAACTGATATAGCGTGCGTAGAAACGATCAATAACGCGGATAGTCAACAGCATTTTGCACCAGCGGCCGACGTTTGCATGTCGGACGTCTACGGTTGCTCTTTGCCAGGCAAGTGGACATACATGTTCAGCCCAACCATCGATGCCCGGCTCCTCTGTTAGTTAATCCTGGAAATTCTTGAGATAGGTTTTAATCGCCTTGGCAACCGCAGTTGGCTGTTCAGGCAGCAAGGCATGGCCCGCGTTGGCGATCGCTACTGTGGTGACTCGTTGTTCCCCCAGATCCTGGCTTAATTGCCAGCCGACTTCCTGCGGCGCGAAAGCGTCTTCCAGCGCTCGGACATCCAGGATCCTGGCATGGCCCGCTCCCCACCAGCTGTCGATAGGTGTAGCCGCCTTGGCGGCACGCTGTGCGTTGGCCACGTCAGGATGCCATCCCTCCAGCCACACGGACGCATCGCTCGCTTGGGCAAAAAACACTCTTTTGATCCAGTCCAATCGAACAGAAACATCCAGGCTTTTATCCATGCAATGCGGCAAGCCAGCGCCTGGCCCTTGCGCTACCACGCGTGGCCCGGCGGCCAGAATAATCACGGCGCGCACAAGATCCGGACGGTCAACGGCGACAATGCGAGCCGTCCAATTGCCAAAAGCATGTCCTGCAACAAAGGCCGGCTCCCCGCCTTCAGCGTCAATCACCGACACGACATCACGACCGAAATCATGCAGTGTCAGTTTTTCCATGGGTCCGGCGCTTGCGCCAATGCCCCGCGGGCTGGGACAGGCGACACGATAGCCGGCCTCAGACAGCAGCGTTGAAACAGACTCGAAGTCTTCCACGTCCCGTCCCAGGGACGGCAACATGACAATGAGCGGCCCTTCTCCCTGTACCCAATAGGC
>JBOIGK010000035.1:0-12084 GCA_050742695.1 Advenella sp.
ACTTAAGCATTGTTGCATGCTAAGCGTCCCGTAACGGGCAGCACGCGGCGAGCTTGAAAAACCGCGCTCCCCATCACGGTAGCGCGATTTGCTTACAATCGAACGGGCCTGCTGAGCACTATCGACATGTGGTACAAGCAAGCCGGCTGCGCCAATATCAAGCACTGAAAGAATAGTGGAGGCGGCCGTATCAGGGATACGGACAATCAATGGCCAGTTTGCCGCTCTGCCGGCGAGCATAAGCAGGTCAAGCGCAGATCTGTCCAGGGGCGCGTGCTCTGCATCCAGCACACCGAAGTCGAGTGAACTGAGACCTAGAATTTCAATCACATGTGCGGAGCTTGATTTGATGAAAGTCCCGATCTGTGCTCGGCTGCTAGATGGTTTTGATAGTTTCATATATAGTTTATTCGGTGTATGCGGTCATGTTTTTGATAAACAGTCAGGCGGGCCTATTTTATTTTCATTCCCATATCCTGCATTAGCTTGGTAAAGTATCGGTCTTCCTCTGCTACTGCATGACCGTAGTCTGCGGGGTCTAAAAACTCAATCTCGTTGTAACTCTTTTGCATCAGGTCAATGTAGCGTGGGTCCCTGATCGCATATTGGACGGCATCGGCAAACTTATTAACAATATCCGGCGGGGTGCCATGCGGCATGAAAAAACCGTAGCGTGCTACCACTGCAATGTCTACGCCTTGTTCGCGCATCGTTGGAACCTCTGGTGAAGGACTAAAGCGTTTCGCACTGGTAACAGCCAAAGCGATTATTTTTCCATCTTGCGTTTGTGGCATGATAAGGCTTGGTGTGGCAATGGCTGTTTCCACGATGCCTGAAAGCAATGCGGTCGTGGCGGGCCCGCCACCCTGGTACGGTATTTCCTCAATTGTTATTCCGGCGACGGCAGCCATGGCATCGGCCGCCATCTGTGTTGATGTGCCATGTCCGGGAGAGGCGTATCTGATTTTGCCAGGCGCAGCGCTTGCCCGAGCCAGAAAATCCTTGAAGTTTTTGATTCCGGAACGCTCATGAGTGACCAGAGTGAACGGAATTGCGATGACATTAGCCACTGGTGCAAAGCTTTTCCAGGTATAGGTGGCCCCTGTTATTTTAGGAGCGGTTACAATTGCTCCGCTACCGGCAAACAGCACGGTATAGCCGTCCGGCTTGCTGGAAGCCACCCGGGAGGAGCCGACAATACCGCCTGCGCCACCGACATTTTCGACTACAACCGCCTGGCCAAGTTTTTCCTGTAGTCGCTCTTGTAGTGGTCGGATGTAAAGATCGGATCCACCCGCTGCGTAAGGTACGATGATCCGAATGGGTTTCGTCGGATATTCACCGGCAGCACAAGCGGCTAGGGGGATTAAGGACGCTGCGGCTAAAGTCCAATAAGGTATCAGATTCAAGGCGTCTCCTTTTGTTGTCAATTTGCGCTGATCTTTGATAAAAACGAGTATACGGACGCGCAAATGGTGCACCAAGCACTCTGTTTGAGCTTTCCGTCAGGCGAAATATGATCTCGGCGTCGTAGCGGTAACCGGTCTAGTTCAGTAGCATTGGAATGGACAATGTTGAATCTTTCCATTCGAGGATGAAATGCAGAAAATGCTTTCTATAAGACAGGAGCTTGAGGCGCTGGCCGTTGATTATTGGAATGAAGTGGATGCCAATGGGGGAGAGCGGGCACATGAGTTTTATACCCCAAACGCGATTTTTTCCACGAGCATGAAGATGCGGCAGGGGCAGGCACAGATACAGGATTTTTATCGTATACGCAGGCAACGGGGTCCACGGCTGTCTTTACATATCGTGCATAATTTCCGACTTGAACAGGTGCAGGACGGGCAGGCGCGCTGCGGCTATATCATGAGTTTATATGCGGCTGATGGTGAACCCGTGCTGCCTTCGCGCCCGCCTATCATGATCGCAGCGGTCAAAGAAACACTGCTGCGCCAGCCCGATCTTTCATGGCGCTACAGTGAGCGCATATTGACGGCATTGTTCCGTGACAACACGCCGACTACAGGATGAGCACAGGCGCCTTGGCTATGTACCAGCCTGATAGTCATTGGCATTATAGACCCATCCTTTGGCGATAAAATCAGCGCGTGGGGGTGAGAATATGTCTACAAGAACGTGTTTCTCATCCCTGACTCCTTCGGAAGTATGTATGAGGTTTACCGGGATGACAAGGAGCGATGGAGAAGGCGCATCACAGTGCTCATCGTCCTGCCAGAGATTGGCATCTTTACCCCAATTTACACGTAAATGATGCTTATAGTGACCCTTGATCGCCAGTGATCCTTGTTCGAGACTGGAGTGGCTGTGAGGACTGAGCTGGGTGCGCGCCCGAGGGCCATCGTAGGCAACCCAGTTGATGCTGAGCGTTTCTGTCTGGAACATCTTCAGACGAGGATTGTCGGCAGGTGGAGCAATATCGTCCAGCTGCAGCACCTGGACTGCGCCATGACCTGTCTGGCGTCGATAGGGTGTTCCCACCGGATTTACGCGTGGGTCAGGATCCAAATAGGCTGCCGCGTTCAGCACTTCATTCTGATCAATATCGTCGCGTGATGAAGCAATGACGCAGTAGCGCCCACCGCGTTGGAGCCCGATCGAATAGGGCCCGGCTGGTACGATGCAAATCGAGCCGGCCGATGCCGTTACGGCAGGCTTTTGCTCCAGCTGGATCGTGCCGCCTGCTTCGGGCATGAGAACCAGTGTCTCGTGTTTGCTTTGCACGGAGGTCGTTTCACCGTCGGCGTCGGCTTCGAGCCATTCCACGATGAAATTTTGCCCCCGCATCAGCCACCGTCGCAGGGCTCCAACCTGTTCAGATGAGGTTTCATCGAATATCTGGAAACTGCGTTTACGTACGCTAAACGGACTAATGGTCTGGTCTGGGGATGGCTGCATGTTGTTTCCTTGATAAATAAGCTGCGGATCAATTAGATTGGCCTGCGCGGCGAAAGGGTGCGGGCATTTGCAATACAGTACCAACAGTGGCGTAGTCGATCCCGCCCAGGCGCGTTATTGGCCTAGCCTTGCTCGAATCGAAGCGACCATCTTCTGTCAGGTACTGCTCGTCCATATGTACGCCCACTACGCGTCCGAACACAACGCTGCTGCGCGTTTGGTCGGGCCGCTCTGGCAATATCTCCACGATCTGTAAAAGTTGGCATTCCAGATTGGCCGGGGCTGCTGCGACCCGTGGCGGGCGTACGCGAACTGAGGGCGCCTTTTCCAGACCCGCCAGTTCAAATTCATCGATATGCTGCGGGCAGGGCGTGGATGTCAGATTCATGGCTTCGCGTAAATCCCAGGAAACGAGGTTGGTCACAAATTCCTTTGTCTCCCTTACGTTGGCGAGTGTGTCTTTTTCAAGTCGATCGTCCGGCGTGTTACACGAGAACATCACGACGGCCGGAGCGGTTGATACCAGATTGAATTGGGAAAAGGGGGCCAGATTGACCTTGCCTGAACTGCTGATCGTACTGATCCATCCAATGGGACGGGGTGCAACGATCGCATTGAACAAAGAGCGCTTGAAGCCGGGCGCGGCCAGAGGATCCAGAAACATCTATTCTTCCTTGAAGCCGAAAATTCGGGCCGGGTTATCCCACAGCACCTTGCACTGGTCTGCCATGTCCGGGAACCAGTGGGAAAGACTGCTCAGTTCTGGTCCGTAGTCTATGCGAGTGTTGGCGCGAAGAAATGGCCAATCCGATCCCCAGATACAGCGGTTTTCGGAAAAAACATCAATGAGTCTTGCAACATAAGGATCTGCATCGTGATAGGGCCATCCTTGTCTGGAAGAGCGAAAAAGCGCGGAAAGCTTGATGATAGCGTTGTCTGAGCGTCCCAGTTCCAGCAGTGCCTGAAATCCGGGCTGATTAACACCCTTTTCCAATATAGGGCGGCCACAATGGTCGATCACGATTGGCGATCGACATACCCGCAATATATCGAATGCAGCCAGCAAGTGGGCTTCTTCGTGGTAATGAATCTGTACGATAAGGCCGCGCTCTTCGGCCAGCGAGAGAAGTCGTGCGCCGCCGGCCCCTGTCAGCGCTGGACTGGCTTCAAAACTTAAATTGAAGCGTATTCCAACGACACCTGCCGATATCATGGCGTCCAGTTGCGCCTCGGTGATATCGTGCGGAACGACTGCGATACCCTTGAAACGTCCGTTGGAGGCAGCAATTACATCCAGCATATTGCGGTTATCGACGCCGTATCCACCAAGAGGATTGATCAGCACGGCATGGCTCATTCCATGTGCATCCAGGACCGCAGCATAGTGCTGGGCCGTTCCTGTTTCGTTGGCCAGTATTGAAAATCCGCTGCTTTCGTGAAAAGGATACCTGGTCAGGTCATAAACGTGGGCGTGTGTATCGACAGCAAATGACGGCGTATTGTCTTGTCTTTCTGTAAAAATCATAATGAGTAAGCCTGGTGTGAGCTGACGCTCAAATGGATCGATTCAGTGTAGGAAAAGGCGCCTGCCGGGTCAATATCAAGTTATGCGCTTTCCACTGGACGAAAAGATGTGAAGGTTCAGTTAAATATTGCTGCTTTAGCTTAAAGCGGGCTGGGTAGGTGCTGGGCCTAGGAAAAATAGAGTTTCAATGCCGTTTCACCCGCGATTTTGCGCCGTGCTTGCTCATCTGGCACCCAGCTTGCAAACGCGCAAATGGTATCGGCATAACTGATTCTGTCTTCAAAGGCGGCAAAAGGCCAATCGCTGCCCCATAGCAGGCGTTCAGGCCCGGCCGATTTGAGCAGCTCAGCAGCGCATTGCCGCGCGAATTGCTCAGAGGCAAGCCTGAACCCGGCGGACAGTTTGACCCATGTGTTGCCTTTGTCGATCGACTGCAATATCGCCTGAAAACCTGCTGAGCTTAGCCCATGCTCTTGGCTGGGTCGCCCGAAATGATCGATTACCAATTTGACATTGGCCTGTTCGAGCAGGCGGATCGTTTCTGGCAGGCGATGGCTGTCATCGTGCAGATGCACATGCCAGTCCAGGTCCGCCACTCGTTTGAGCAATCTGCGATATTCCGTCGAGTTCAGATCTGGACGCTCTTTGATATTGCGCCATTGCAGACGTATGCCTACCACGCCATCATTTTTCATGCGCTCAAGTGTATACATGTCCAACTGGGGGTGGGCCACGATTGTGGTGCGTAGCCGGGGATGTTGACGACAGGCCCTGATATGATAATCGTTGTAGTCGCCATAGATGCTGGCTGCAGCCAGCACGGCGAACTGTATTCCATGTTCGTCCAGGACCGACAGGTATCGTTCAACGCTTGCATCCTGCGTTGGTGCATGCCAGGCATTCGCGTTCAGAGGCATATCCAGGGTATACAGGTGTGCGTGAGCATCTACAAGCGGGGCTTCGGATGGCAAGGGCGACACAGACATGTTGATCACTTATTGATGGTGGAAGAAAGGTGTCTGGCGACTGTTTGCCATTTTGCCAGTTCGGCCAGGATGAACTTGCCAAATTGAGCGGCGTTGCCACCCAAAGGGCGTAATCCTATTTTGTCCAGTCTGGAGCGAGCGTCCTGGCTATTTAAAAAATGATTGCCATGTCGATTCAGCGTGTCAATGATGCCTGCCGGTAAGCCTGCAGGACCTACCAGTCCGATCCAGCCGGTTGCCGAGGCTGGAATACCGGCTTCACGCAGCGTTGGGGTGTCAGGTAGCGACGGGTCGCGGATTTCGCCCAAAGAGGCAATCGCATGCGCTTTTCCGGACTGGATTTGGGTCAAATAAGTGGGTACGAGATCTATACTGAAATCGACAATACCAGCGATCAGGTCGTTCATGGCCGGTGTTGAGCCTTTATATGGTACATGCAGGATCTTTGTGCCGGTCTGTTCCTGAATCATCTCGCCTGCCATGTGACCCATGGAACCCTTACCAGCGGTAGCATAGGTATATTTCCCAGGCGTATGCTTTACGGTTGCAATAAATTGATCAATTGTCGCTACCGGTACAGAGGGGTGAGCAACCAGTACAAGAGGCGCCTGCGCGACCAATAGTATTGGTGCGAAATCGCGGACTGGATCAAATGGTGTGTTCGTGTACACCAGTTTGTTCAGCGATAGCGGGCCTGTGGTTGAGAGCAGGAGCGTATAGCCATCGGCTGGGGCTTTGGCAACAAATGCGGCACCGATATTGCCGTTAGCTCCTGCACGATTCTCTACGATAAAGGGCTGGCCCAGCGTACTCGAAAAATAGTTTGCCATCATCCGGGCAAGCACGTCAGTAGAACCACCAACAGGATAAGGAACGATAAGACGCACCGGTTTGTCTGGCCATGTCGACTGTGCCGAAGCACCGGAAAATGCCAGGACTGACAAAAGTAAAAATAGGGTTAGTAACAGTTTTCTTGCAAGGCTATTGCAAGCAGAAAATCGCCTGGCTGAAAGGGTCGAAATGCTCAATTTTTGTCTCCGTCTCGTTTCGAACTAGATCGGCATTCTATCGTTATCGGATTTTTTAGACGATGTGATAAATTGCATGTTTTGTCTGACGGAATGCTCAATATCGCGCCCGACACTCGACGCTGGCGGTTTTATTGAGCGCCAAGATTGATGGCGCTGGCAACTTCCCCATAGATCTTGAGCTCTTTTGCCAATCGTTGGGAAAACTGGTCTGGGGTCAAAGGTTCGGCTGCGACACTTCCCTGAGCAAGCAAGGCGGTTTTGAACGCTTCTGTTTGAATAATTTCGTTTACATCAGCGTTGATCTTAAATACTATTTCAGGCGGCGTCCCTGCAGGGGCCAGCAATCCATGCCACGTGCTGACTATAAAGTCAGGCACACCGCTTTGGGCGAAAGTTGGAACATTCGGAAGTTGCTTGAAGCGCTGATTCGAGGCTATCGCCAGAGCACGTAGTTTTCCCTGTTGAATAAAATTCATTACGCTGCCGGTGGAAGGTATCGACATATCTACAACACCGCCGATCAGGTCCGTCATTCCTTGTGCGGCTCCTTTATACGGCACATGCATGATGCGGGTACCCGTTTTTAACTTGAACATTTCACCGGCCAAATGCGGGATACCTCCGATTCCCTGCGAAGCATAGCTAAATTTATCGGGCGCTGCTTTTACGGCGGTTATAAACTGATCCAGGGTTTGATAGGGGGAATCGGCATTGACCACCAGTATATTGCTAACGTCGACGGTCATCGCAACAGGTGAAAAGGATTTTTCAACGTCATAACGCAAATTCTTATTGACGAATTTATTCAGATTATGGCTTGTTGCCGTTACCAGAATTGTGTAGCCATCCGGTTTGGCATTGGCTACGGCGGTGGCTGCAATTGTGCCATTGGCGCCCGGGCGGTTATCTACAACAATGGATTGCCCCCAGCGCTCTGACAATGCCTGCGCGACCAGGCGAGCCGACTGGTCAATAGCGCCGCCGGGACTGTAGCCAACAATGAAGGTGACTGGGTGATTTGGAAAGCCCTCAGCGAAGGATGCGCCGCCAGAGATGGCTGCGCACAGGGCAAAAACAGGTGCGAAAAAACGGACTGATCGTATCCGGCTATTCATGTGGCATGTTCTCTTTATATGGATTTTAGTTTGTTGACAAGCTCGTGGTCACTACGTTTGCGCTCTTGACTGTTGCGTTCAAGCGGCTTGAACGCTGGTACGAAACAGACATTGACCGGCAGTGAACATCGTTAGTCGATATGGAACCCACCGACCGTGGAAACACAAGAATCGGACCGTGTTTCCACGTGGTCGTCGTGCTTGGAATCCGGGCACGGAGTCTTCGAAAAAAATGAGTAAACTTGAAGCGCCGGGTGTCGTAGGCACCAACGATGACACGGTTTAGTGTAGGAGCGGTGTGTAAAGTGCGTCAACGCCGGACTTCGAACTTTCCGCAGAGCGAAACGAGTCCCAGCGATGATTTCACGGTTGCAATGCCTTACCCAATGGCATATCGGCTCGAATAACCGACGGTGAGGTAGTTCTGCGAGGCGAGGTTAGAGGGCGTTTTAACTGACGCCTTTCACAAGAATCCTGTGGCCATTACCGGGCAAAACATTGAGAATGCTATAGCCTTGCGTCTAAGGATAAGGATACGCCGGGATCTTAAGGCTGAGGACCATAACAATCTGCCCAGCAGTTGGGGGTTTCGTATAGTCTGGCGTGCGTCAGCTTGAGCCGGTCTCCATACTGCGCCAGATAAGCGGCAGCCAGAGTATCGAATGCAATCTGGACCAGGTTTTCGGCAGTTGGGATCCGATCCAGCACAACGGTTTTATGATCGGCCATCGAATCCAGAAAGGTGCGTACGACCGTATCACCACTATAGACCAGGAAGGCATGATCCCAAACGTCGACAATCAGCGCCTTGGCGATGGCTTTGACATCGGAAAAATCGATCACCATGCCGCGGTCGGGGGCGCCGTCAACCATTGAGACAGGACCCGAGAGCGTTATTTCAAGTGTGTAGCGGTGGCCATGCATGTTACGGCACTGGCTTTTGTGATCGGGAATGCGGTGGCCGGCATCAAAGTGCAGCGCACGAGTCACGGTAATCATGGAATGCCTATGTATTTATGAGTTTGCACGCTCAGGCGCCACTTGGGATGATCCATACAGTATTGCACCGCATGTTCAGTGGCTGCCAGGCGATGCGGCCCATCCATGGGCTGCAGGAAAAAATGCGAAAAATCCAGGGTTTCAAATCGCTCAGGCGGGGCATCGGACTGCAGAAAGACAAGTTTAAGTTCATCGCCGCGCGTTTGGACCAGCGCATTATTTCCTTTCGGGCTGACACAAATCCAATCGATGCCAGCCGGTGCGGCAATGGTGCCGTTGGTTTCTATGGCAATCTCAAAGCCTTCGGCATGAACCGCCTCGATCAGGGCGGTATCCAGTTGCAGCAGCGGCTCGCCGCCGGTAAACACGACATAACGTGAAGCCCGGTCTGGTCCCCAGGTTTTTGCCAATGTTGCTGCCAGATCAACCGCGGTGCCAAATTTACCACCACCAATGCCGTTTGTTCCAACAAAATCGGTATCGCAAAACGTACAGGCGGCCGAAGCACGGTCGATCTCACGCCCAGACCATAAATTGCACCCGGCGAACCGGCAGAAGACGGCCGCGCGGCCCGCTTGCGCCCCTTCGCCTTGCAGCGTTTTGAAAATTTCTTTTACGGCGTATGTCATGTTTTGGGCCAAAATAGAGCTAATGTCACATTCTAGCCAATTGGGGTCAAGCCGATAGGATTATAGGTCTGCGGTTAGGAAATTTCTGAGTTCACTTAACACTCCCAGGGCGCCAGGTCGGTTACGCAGACCTGATAGCGGGCCAGCGCTTCAGCGCATAGTGTTCTGCTTATTTTCCCCTGTTGTGCAAGTGCGCTGAGCGCTGCAACCACTATGGCATATTTGTCGACTTCGAAGAATTCCCGAAGTCTGGTTCGTGTGTCGCTGCGGCCGAAGCCATCGGTACCAAGCACTGTATATGGACAATTGATATACGATGCAATAAGCTGCGGCAGCGCCCGTACATAGTCGGTGGCAACAACCACCGGAATATCACCGTTGATGCAGTCAGCCACATAGCTCGTGCGCGCTGGCTGGTCTGGGTGCAAGCGGGTCCATCGCTCTGCCTGCCTTGCTTGCCGTGCCAACTCCGTAAAGCTGGTAACACTCCATATTTCACTTTCGATATTCCAGTCCTGGGCCAGCAACTGTGCTGCTGCCAGCACTTCTGGCAAAATGGCGCCTGAACCCAGCAATTTCACTGCTGCAAGAGGTTTACCGACGTTCTGTTCAGAAAACAGGTACATACCTTTGATAATGCCGCTTTCCACGCCGTCCGGCAGGGTGGGTTGCGCATAGTTTTCATTCATCAGAGACAGGTAATAGAAAACATCTTTCTGTTCAACGAGCATCTCGCGCATGCCATGGTCAAGAATGACGGCAACCTCAAAAGCGAAGGCAGGATCATACGCCCGGCAATTCGGTATGGTTGATGCGATCAACTGGCTGCTGCCGTCCTGGTGTTGCAGGCCTTCGCCGCCAAGCGTGGTGCGTCCGGCAGTGGCCCCGAGCAGAAAGCCCCTTGCCCGCTGGTCTGCAGCGGCCCAAATCAAATCTCCTATGCGTTGGAATCCGAACATGGAGTAAAAAATATAAAATGGCAACATGGCTATTGCATGCACCGAGTAACTGGTTGCGGCCGCTACCCACGAGCTGATTGCCCCAGCTTCGCTGATCCCTTCTTCGAGAATCTGTCCATCTTTTGCTTCGCGGTAGCTCAGAATCGAATCGATATCTTCGGGTTCATACTGCTGGCCAGCACTGGCATAAATCCCTACTTGTTTAAACAAATTGGCCATGCCAAACGTGCGTGCCTCATCTGCCACGATGGGAACCACATGCTTGCCTAATTTTGTGTCCTTCAGTAAGCCGCCAAGCATCCGCACAAATGCCATGGTGGTCGACATCACCTTGTCGTTGGCTTTGATGGCAAATTGTCCATAGTTCTCAAGGGCTGGCACAGGTAACGGCGGGGCGGCCTGGTTACGGTTCATCATGCTGCCACCCAGCGCTTTTCGACGTTCCTGCAAATAATGCATCTCCGCGCAAGTGCTGTCGGGTTTGTAAAATTCAAGATTTTCGGTCTGCGTGTCTGTCAAGGGCAGATGGAAACGGTCTCGGAAGGCCAGAAGCGCATCTTTCGTTAATTTTTTTTGCTGATGCGTGGTCATTTTCCCCTGGCCGGTATCGCCCATGCCAAACCCTTTTTTCGTTTGGGCCAGAATGACGGTAGGCTGCCCCGGGTGGTTCTGGGCCGATTTATAAGCTGCATGGATTTTCACCAGATCATGGCCAC
This sequence comes from Advenella sp., assembly GCA_050742695.1. Taxonomy (GTDB): domain Bacteria; phylum Pseudomonadota; class Gammaproteobacteria; order Burkholderiales; family Burkholderiaceae_B; genus Advenella. The sequence continues at coordinate 10,880 of JBOIGK010000035.1, forward strand.
CGCGTTTGAGCATATCAATTTGTTCGTCACTGAGCGCATCCGCCAGTTTTTTCAACTGCTCATTTTGCCCAAAAAAATGCTCACGGTTGTAATGCCCATCCTTGGCGGCAAAGGTCTGAAATTGCCCGTCTACCGTTTCTGCAAAGATTTTTTGCAAAGCCTTTGCCTCGTCGCGCGCCAGCAGTGCGTCCCAGTCTGAACCCCATACCAGTTTGATCACGTGCCAGCCGGCGCCTTTAAACAGCATTTCCAGCTCGTCGATAATCCTTCCGTTGCCTCTTACCGGGCCGTCCAGTCTTTGCAGGTTGCAATTGACAACCCAGACAAGATTGTCCAACCGCTCTCTGGCAGCCAGGGTGAGGGCGCTCATGCTTTCAGGCTCATCCATCTCTCCATCGCCGAATACGCCCCACACAGTGCGGCCTTCTGTGTTTTGCAGGCCTCGGTGCTGCAGATAACGCATGAACCGGGCATGGTAAATCGAGCTGATCGGGCCAATGCCCATGGATCCTGTGGGAAATTGCCAGAAATCGGGCATCAGCCATGGATGAGGGTAGCTGGATAGCCCCATGATGCCAGCACGTTTTGCTTTTATTTCCTGCCGATAGTGCAAAAGATTCTGCTCATCCAGCCGGCCTTCCAGGAACGCGCGCGCATAAACACCCGGCGAAGAATGGGGCTGAAAAAATACAAGGTCACTTGCCAGGCCGTTTTGGGGGGCACGAAAGAAGTGATTAAAGCCGACCTCAAACAAATCAGCGGCACTCGCGTAACTGGCAATATGGCCGCCCAGATCGGCAAATTGGCCATTTGCACGCACCACCATGGCCAGCGCATTCCATCGCATAATGGACGCCAGTTTCTCTTCGATTTGCAGATTACCCGGAAATGGATCCTGTTCATCTGCATCGATAGTATTGATATAGGGCGTTCCGATAGCAGGTTGCCATGGAATGTTCAGGTCGCGACTTGTATCGAGCAGGACATTGAGCAGATGCTTTGCTCGAACAGGCCCCGATGCCGCGGTCACAGAGGCAAGGGCATCGCGCCATTCCTGGGTTTCAAGCGGGTCTTCGTCGTCAGTGTCGCAGGTCAAGTGCCGGGGGTTATAGGCAAGGCTGAAGTCGTTCATGGTGTTGTCTCCGTTATGGCTACATTATAATTTATGGAAGACAATATATTTAACTGATTATGCTGTTATGTTA
>JBOIGK010000036.1:0-7761 GCA_050742695.1 Advenella sp.
CAATATCACGAAAACGATCGAACAGTTCACCACGCAGCTAAAGCTTGAACGCTATGCCCTTGCGGTTCACGACTATGGCGCCCCCGTGGGCTGGCGTCTGGCTCTGGCGCACCCTGCCCGTGTGACGGCAATTATTTCGCAAAATGGAAATGCCTATGAAGAGGGTCTTGCCAAGGGCTGGGAGCCAATCCGTAAGTATTGGCAAGCGCCGACCCAGGAAAACCGTCAGGCCCTGGCCGATTTTCCGACCCCGGGGTCAATCAAGTGGCAATATGAAGAAGGGGTGAGCGACGTGAGTGTTGTGGCGCCAGACAGCTATACGCTCGAAGGCGCATTCATCTCTCGGCCGGGCATGGCAGACATACAGCTGGACTTGCTGTTGAACTATGCATCCAACGTAGAGAAATATCCTGAGTTCCAGGCCTATTTTCGCCAATATCAGCCGCCGTTGCTCGCTGTTTGGGGCAAAAACGACCCGTTTTTCCTACCGGCGGGTGCCCAGGCATGGAAGCGCGATATCCCTGAGGCGGACATTCGTTTCTACGATACCGGTCACTTCGCCCTGGAAACCCATGGCAAAGAAATTATTCCGGTCATTCGCGCATTCCTGGACAAACATGTAAAGTAACCACGCGTGGGGGCAGGCGCATTGCACAATACGGCAGTGCTGGCATGATCCGCAAGGCGCTGCGGATCATTTTTTTGTCACCACAACTTCACTTCACACAAACCGTCAGGCGGCCGTCACTGCCAGTCCACGTTGCACGGCCGGACGTGCAAGGCCACGGTCAAGCCACGCCTGCACATGAGCAAATCGATCGAAGCCGACAATGTCGCGAGCCTCGTAAAAGCCAATCAGATTGCGCACCCAGCCCAGCAGCGAAATATCGGCGATGCTGTATTCTGTACCCATCACCCAGTCTCGTCCCGAGAGTTGCTTGTCCAGAACACCCAGCAATCGTGCCGATTCGGTGACATAGCGTTCAAGCGGACGTTTGTCCTCATAGGCCTTGCCGGCGAATTTGTTGAAAAAACCAAGCTGGCCGAACATCGGCCCGACTCCGCCCATCTGCCACATCAGCCACTGGATCGTTTCGTAACGGGTGCTGGGATCAGCAGAGATGAACTGTTCCGTCTTGTCGGCAAGATAGAGCAGGATAGCGCCAGATTCGAAAAGCGCAAGCGGCTTGCCGCCGGGCCCGCTGGGATCGTAGATGGCGGGAATCTTGCCATTGGGGTTAAGTGCGAGAAAGGCCGGATCGTGGCTTTCGTTCGCCGAGATGTCGATCCGGTGCGGCTCATAGGCCAGACCCGTTTCTTCAAGCATGATGCCGACCTTCACGCCATTGGGTGTTGGAGCGGAAAAAAGTTGCAGACGATCGGGATGCTGCGCCGGCCAGCGCGTGAAAATGGGATGTTTGGGTGTCATTTTTTTCCTTTGGTTGATTTCATCTGTAATCTTAAATCAAATGAGTTTTTTTTGTCATTAGGACAGCCTGTGGGGCAGATGGTTTTGCAGGCCTGGGGCGCAGACACTCGCGAGACCTGGTTCCCTTCCTGCCGCCGCACCAAGGCCCGTTGCCTGCTTTGCCTGCATCGTGAGAGAACGAACCGTGTGCCAGACCCACCGGACGGGCGATATGTGCAAGTTTATCGTGTTCTGTGGTGGGATCGCTCGGTTCCCATTGCACACTGCCGCCGCTGATGCCTTCCAAGTGTTCTTTACAAGGGGCGGGCGTGGGATATCCAGTTAACTTCAACAAGGGTTCGTCATCTGCTCCTGTTTGGCTAAATTGCCGCGGGCAACGCGTTCGCACCCATAATGGGGCCCATTTCCGACCCTCTGCTGCTACAATTGCACCTTCCTTTCCGCCGTTTCCGCCGTCTTGCCATCAGGCAAGCTGCCCGTCCGGCTCATCGCCCCGTCATCCTTGATCAAATCCCGGTCAGTCTCGGCTGGGGTTTTTGTTCCCGAAAATGAAGACCTACCCTCAATGATTATTCTCAAGAACGTGACCTTGCGTCGCGGCAGCAAAGTATTGCTCGACAAAACTTCCGTCACACTCAATCCCGGAGAAAAGGTGGGTCTGGTCGGCCGTAACGGCGCGGGCAAGTCTTCATTATTCGCGGTGCTCAATGGCACGCTCCACGAGGATGGCGGCGAGTTTTCCATTCCATCACAGTGGCGTATGTCGCAAGTGGCGCAGGATATGCCGGAAACCGAGCAGAGCGCAACAGACTTTGTGGTGGAGGGCGACACGATTCTGCTGGCTGCGCAAAACGAAGTTGCGGCATCCGAAGCCAGTGATGATGGCATGCGCATGGCGCACGCCTATATGGCCTTGCACGACGCAGGTGCCCACGATGCTGCTGCCCGTGCGCAGGCGCTTATTCTGGGACTAGGCTTTAGCGTGGCCGAACTTGATCGACCGGTAAACAGTTTTTCGGGTGGCTGGCGCATGCGTCTGCAGTTGGCGCGGGCGCTTATGTGTCCGTCGGACCTGCTGTTGCTTGATGAACCGACCAATCACCTGGATCTGGACGCCCTGGTGTGGCTGGAAGCCTGGCTCAAAAACTATGCCGGCACGATGGTGGTGATCAGCCATGACCGTGAGTTCCTGGATGCGATCACCAACGTGACGCTGCATATCGACAATGGCACGCTGGTGCGCTACGGCGGCAATTACAGCAAGTTTGAAGACATGCGTGCCGAACAAATGTTGCTGCAACAGGCGGCGCACGCCAAGCAACAGGAAAAGGTTGCGCATCTGCAAAAATTCATTGACCGCTTCAAGGCGAAAGCCAGCAAGGCCAAGCAGGCGCAAAGCCGCGTCAAGGCACTGGAGCGCATGGAAAAAATTGCACCCATGCTGGCCGACGCCGAGTTCCAGTTCGAATTCAAGGAACCGCTTAGCATGCCCAACCCCATGCTGTCTATGACCGATGCCAGCTTTGGCTATCCGCCGCCCGAGGATGCACCGGCCGATGCCAAGCCGACCGTCATTGTGCAAAACATCAACCGCTCTGTCCTGGCGGGGCAGCGCATCGGCATTCTTGGCGCCAATGGACAGGGCAAATCTACATTCGTAAAAACCATTGCCGGCGCATTGACGGCGATCGCCGGCGAGATTATTCCTGGCAAAGGCCTGAATATCGGCTACTTTTCGCAGCAGGAACTGGATGTCTTACGGCCTGCCGACACCCCGCTGGAACACATGATCCGACTGGTGCGCGACACGCCGGCCAGCATGCGCCCCAGCGCCATGGATTGTCGGGAACAGGGGCTGCGTAATTTCCTGGGCACCTTTAATTTCAGTGGTGATATGGTCAAGCAGTCTGTCGGCAGCATGAGCGGCGGTGAAAAAGCGCGCCTGGTGTTGTGCATGATTGTCTGGCAGCGTCCGAATTTTCTGCTGCTGGATGAACCGACCAACCACCTGGATCTGGCCACACGTGAGGCCCTGAGCGTTGCACTGAACGAGTTCGAGGGTTCGGCAATGCTGGTCAGCCACGACCGCGCGCTGCTGCGTTCGGTCTGCGACGAGTTCTGGCTGGTGTCGCGCGGTGGCATGACAGACTTTGACGGCGATCTGGACGACTACCAGGTTTATCTACTGGAAGAGGCCAAGCGTCAGCGGGAGGCAGCAAGCTCGCGCAATGCGAGCTGATGCCAATCGGAGTTTGCTCAAAAAACGGGTCAGCCAGCCGCTGATGCAGAAATAATTCCATTTTCTATTGTCACCATTTCAACTGGTACAGCGCGCCGTGTACTGGCAGCACGTCCGGTCGATCTCAATCGACGCGGGCGCCCGAAATTTTCACGGCCTGAGCCCATTGATCAGCTTCCGACTTCACATAGTCGCCGAATTGCTGCGCGCTTAAGTCCATTATCTGGCCTCCCATATCTTCTATGCGCTTCACAAAGGTTGCTTCAGAGGCCACCTTTGCCGAAGCTGCGTGCAACTTCTGTTGGATATCGGATTTGAGGCCGGCTGGGCCGAATATACCGAACCAGGTTGCGGCATTGAAATCTTTTAACCCAGCTTCAGCCATCGTAGGTACATCCTTGATGGCGTCAATCCGTGTCGGGTTGGCAACGGCAATGGCATGCAGTTTCCCGGATTGGATTTGCGGCAGGGCCGCAGACAAGGTGATGAACGCTGATTGCACTTGTCCTGCAAGCATGTCGGTAATAAGCGGTGCATCCCCACGATAGGGAACGTGCACGAAGTTGGCCCCGGTCTTGTTCTGAAACATCGCTTGCGCCAGATGCTGCGGCGAGCCATTGCCAGGCGAGCCTACCGTAATCCCGTTCTTGCTGCTTTTGGCCTTACTAATGTACTCGCTCAGAGACTGCACTTTGTAATTGGGGCTCGTTACAAGCACGATAGGGATTCTGGCAATCAAATGGATGGGCGTGAAATCCTTTACCGGGTCATAGTTCAGCTTGCTGTATAAGCTTGCGCTGATGGTATGAGCTGCAGTGGTTGTATAAAGGGTGTAACCGTCCGCATGAGCGCGGGCGACGCCACTGGCAGCCAGGGTTGTTCCAGCGCCTGGCCGGTTCACTGCAACCACCGGCTGCCCAAGCTCTTCGGGCAATTTACTGATGACCATGCGAGCAATGACATCTGTTGCTCCGCCTGCGGCATAGGGAATGACCATTTCAATTGGCTTATTGGGATAGTCGCTCGCATATGTAGCAGGGGATACGGCCAAAATCGATAGGCTGGTTGCCATTAGTAAGGTTTTAAAGTTCATCCTGTCTCTCCTATGTTATGTCAACACAAACCTGGTTAATAAGGGTTGCGTTTGAAATGTGCAAACATCATAATGATAAAATAGAACTAGCGTTCTGTTTTATCATTATGATGATTAGATAAATTATTTGCAAGTAATGAATAAAGGACGAAGTTGAGCGTTGATCCTTGACAAGCACGTATCACTGATAAGATAATAAAATAGAATGATCGTTCTGTTAAACGGAACGTTTTTTAAAACAATGGAGTGAGTTGATGGCACAGCAGACGGATTTAACCCTCAAAGCCTTTCTGATAAATGGTCAATGGGTTTCCCACGAGCAGGATTTTTTTGAATCAGTCAATCCTGCTACAGGCCAGGTGAACTACCGGCTGTCAATGGCAAATAAAGCGGACGTCGATCTGGCTGTACATACTGCAATGCTTGCCGTGCAGCAGCCCTCCTGGCGCGATATGCTGCCGCACGTAAGAGCCCAAATACTTAATCGACTGGCCGCACTGATCACTGAACGTGCGGAGGACTTTGCGCGCTTGCAGATGCTGGAGAATGGCAAAGTCTGGACAGAATGCAAGAACCAGGCCACGAGTGCAGCCGCCACGTTTCGTTATTATGCTGGGGTATGCGAGACGGTCGGTGCCGAAGTGACGCCCTCGCGTGGCAACTATCTATCCATGGTCACTTATGAACCTTATGGTGTCGTGGCTGCAATTACGCCATGGAATTCGCCGCTGACGATGGAGGCGCAAAAAGTGGCGCCCGCATTGGCTGCAGGTAACGCAGTTATCCTGAAACCCTCCGAAGTGACGCCGTCGGCCGCCTTGCTGTTGGGAGAGCTGGGTCTGGCCGCAGGACTGCCGCCTGGCATATTGAATGTATTGACCGGGCACGGGGCAATCACGGGCAAGGCGCTGGTGGAACACCCCGGTGTACGCATGGTGTCCTTTACCGGAGGCACTGCCAGCGGGCGTGCCATCGGCATGGTCGCTGCTGATCGGATTATCCCTGTTGCCCTGGAGTTAGGCGGCAAGTCGCCGCATATCGTATTTGATGACGCGAATCTGGAGGCTGCAGTCGAGGGAATCGTCGGCGGTATTTTTGAAGGTAGCGGTCAATCCTGCGTGGCAGGCTCGCGCCTGTTCGTCCAGCGTGGTGTATATGACAAGCTGCTGCAGATACTCATTGAGCGGACTAAACGCATCAAGGTTGGTTTTCCAGAAGACGAAAGCGTTCAAATGGGTCCACTGGCCACATTTGCTCACCGGGCGCGCATCGAACAAATGGTCAATAGCGCACGCGAAGAAGGAGGCAATATCGTTATTGGCGGCAAGCGCCCAGAACAACCTGAGTTAGAGCAAGGGGCTTTCTATCTGCCTACGATCATTACCGGACTGAACAATCAGAACACATGTGTGCGTGAAGAAATCTTTGGGCCTGTGCTATGTGTACTTCCGTTTGAAGATGAAGATGACCTGATTAAGCAAGCGAATGACAGTATGTATGGCCTGGCATCGGGTATATGGACGTCCAACTATCAGCGTGCCTGGCAGGTTGCACGTTCATTGGAAACAGGCTTGGTCTGGATCAATACCTACAAGCAGCTCTCTATTTCAACGCCGTTTGGCGGGTTCAAAAACAGTGGCATCGGCCGCGAAAAAGGCATAAACGGCGTGCGCATCTATCAGCAAAGCAAAGGGATCTATTGGAGTATGGATCCACGCAATTTGCCCTGAACACCATCCAAAAATATTGACAATTGCAATAAAGAAGGAACACCATGTCTACATTAAATACCATTGGCTTCATTGGAGTTGGAGTAATGGGAGAGCCAATTTGCCGCCATCTGGCGCAAAAATCGGGCCGTCCCGTGCTGGCAAACGACCGTGACGAAGCACCGTTGGAACGACTGGCCCAATTTGGCGTGCGCAAAGCATCGGTAGCAAATATTGCCGCTGCTGCAGATATTATTTTCATGTCATTGCCCTCGGGTGAGATTGTCCGCGATGTTGTCGAAGGCCAGGCCGGCAGCGGATTGCTCAGTTTGTGCCATCCTGATCAAGTGGTGGTTGACTTGAGCACCTCGCCAGTACCGTTAACACGCGAGCTGGCAGACAAGTTTGCTCAACGAAAGATCCATTTTGCCGATGCGCCTGTGATGCGCACGCGAGCCGCCGCCGAGGCAGGATCGCTGGCGGTACCCGTCGGCGCTGAAAGTGCGCTATTTGAGCGTATCCGGCCATTGCTCGGCATGTTTGCGACCGATATTACCTATGGCGGTGGCGTTGGTGCGGGACAGGTCATCAAGATCCTGAACAATATGGTTTTGTACGAAACCGTGCAGGCGCTGGCTGAAGCCCGGGCTATCGGTGCCCGCGCCGGTGTAGATCCCGAGACGCTATTTAATGCCATGTCCACAGGCTCCGCCGATAGCTTTGCGTTACGCAACCATGGGATGAAATCTATCGTGCCACAAGTGTTCCCTGAGCGCGCTTTTCCAGTGACGTACGCGCGCAAGGACCTGCAATATGCTGTCGCCCTGGCTGACTCTGTGAGCGTCGACGCAAGCGGCGCCAGGAATGTGATTGCCAGTTTTGATGCTGCGATCGCGCAGGGCCATGGCGACAAGTATGCGCCAGCGATCAGCCTTGTACTGGAAAAGAACTGATTATTTCCAATGAGATAGAACAGATAGCATTGCTGCTTGCGGCTTAGCGTCGGGTCGTTCTGTTATGGCATAATACTCTACTCACCATTGGGGTATACGGTTAGATAGATTATGGATGCTAATCAATCATCAGAAAACGGAGTTGCTGCCGTCGATCGTGCAATCGCTATCTTGCAGGCGATGTCTACGCAAGCGACGCCGATGGCTCTGGCAGACCTTGCACGCAGTACCGGTTTATACAAAAGCACGTTGCTGCGCCTGATCGCATCACTTGAAAAAGCCTCGCTCGTTGCCAGACGTGCCGATGGCAGTTATGTGCTTGGCCCTTATGCTTATCA
>JBOIGK010000037.1:0-1089 GCA_050742695.1 Advenella sp.
GATCTGCAGGACGCTACAGGCAATGGCAACCCAGGTTGCCACGTAAATATCTGCGACCTTGAAGGCCACAAAGAACAGCACCAGTGGGAAAAAATCGAACAGAAGCTTTTTCATTCTACAGGGTCAAAGCGAAGGGACAGCGAATTGATGCAATAGCGCAGGCCAGTGGGAGGAGGGCCATCGGGAAAAACATGGCCAAGATGCGCATCACAGACGTTGCACAGTACTTCGGTGCGCGTCATGCCGTGCGAGGAGTCAACTTCTTCGCGGACATTGTGCGGATTAAGGGGTTCGAAATAGCTCGGCCAGCCACAACCGGCGTCAAACTTCGTATCTGATGCAAATAGTGGCGTGCCGCAGGCGACGCACGTATAGATGCCGGGCTGAAAATGATCCCAGTACTCTCCGGTGAAGGCCCGCTCTGTGCCTTTCTGCCGCGTGACGTGATAACTTTCAGGAGAGAGCAGTTCACGCCATTGCTGTTCGGACTTGATGACTTTCAATGGTGGCCTTTACATCAAAAACGGTGGCGGCTATGACAATGAGTCGCCGTACCGGGTTTTCTTAACTAAAATGCCTGCAGCCTGTCGGCCGCATGCTTTACGATGCCTTGCGCCGTGTATTCAAAAATGCAGGCTGTAACCATTCTATTTTAAAGTAAATTGGGGCCACATTCCTGAATTACCAGGACAAAACTGTATGATTACGCGTTTAAGTGTGACATATTATTGTCCCATGTTCTGACTATAGCGTGCATCCGATGATCTTAAGACAGTTGGAATTAAGCGAAATCATAATATTTGAGAGACAAATCATGAAAAAGTTCCTGCCCTGCCTGCTTGGCGTTGCGCTTGCTGCCAGCGCTCATTCGGTATTTGCCGAGGACGCAACGGTCAATGTGGGCGTCGTCGTATCGGCGACCGGTCCGGCCGCCTCGCTGGGTATTGCCGAGCGCAACACCGTGGCGCTGCTGCCGCGTCAGATCGGATCAACCAAGGTCAACTATACCATTCTTGACGATGCGACCGACGCTACGCAGGCAGTGCGCAATATGCGCAAGCTGATCAGCGAGAATAATGCAGATGTGAT
>JBOIGK010000038.1:0-6546 GCA_050742695.1 Advenella sp.
GCCGTATCCGGCAAGCATCAGCGCTTCATTCTTGTTGTTGTTTCTAACCTGCACATATTTGCTGTTTTCCAACAGTTCCATCTGCACTTGGATACCGGCCTGAGCGAGCATGGCCGCAATAAGTTGCCCAAGCTCCGAGTCCATGAGATATCGTCCCTTTGGAATCTGTAATTTGAGTTTCAGCGGTTTATCCCGTGAATAACCGGCCTCTTGAAGCAAAGCGACCGACTTTTTGAGATCGTAGCTGGATTTATCGTACAGATCTTTATCAAAGCCCAGGATTCCAGGTGTGATAGGCGTACGGGTTGGGGTGCCCAGCCCGCCAAAAAGTTTGTCAACGATCAAACGACTGTCAATGGCATATTCAATTGCCTGACGCACGCGTTTGTCCGAAGTGGGAAACGCCTCGTTGGCGTTGACCATCAACAGCAGCACCTGTGTTGACGCGGCATCAATTACCTTGGTGCCTGCGTGATTATTTACCCTGGGCCATTCGGCTGGAGGCACTTCGGTGATCACATCCATACCACCGGTCACAAGTTCGTTAACCCGCGTGGCCTCTCCGGGCAGGACAGAGAAAATCGCATCGTCCCAATCGGCAACATTACCTTTAAAGTATGCGGAAAACTTCTTCAAGACGAGCTTGCGATCCATTTCATAGCTCATTACCCGATAGGGTCCGGAGCCGACAGGATGAAGATTGAAATAGCCCGTACCGTGTTCGGTAAAGTACTTCTGGGGAAGAATGCTGCCACCCATTCTTATCAGGCGATTCAGCAGCACGGGATCCGCAATCTTGGTAACGATCTCGAAATCGGTATCATTGATGACTTTTACCGAATCGATGGTGTTAAAGCGCGGATTTTCGATCAATGATTTGTCGCTGGCAACACGTTCAAGTGAAAACTTGACATCTTTTGAAGTCAGGGCATCGCCGTTATGAAATGTAATGTTCGGCCGCAGCGAGAACGACCAGGTCAGATCATCTTTTCGTGAAAACTCACGAACAAGATTGGGCAGAAATTTCCCCTCCGGATTCATTCGGACCAGTGTGTCGAAGATATTCATCAGGGGTGTGCCGAAGCTGCCGTTATTATGCGGATCAAACGTCAGAATGCCCTGCTCGATACCAATCCGCAGCGTAGTGGAGCCGGATTGAACCGCCGTATCTTTGCTTGTCATATCCTTGCTAAATCCGTAGAAATAGTAAAGAGAGACCACCGCCAGAATTAAGATGATTCCGGTGAAAAAATAATATCGCTTTCGATCAGGTCTGGCGCTCATCATGTCTTCTATCCCGTGACAATGTTAAAAGTAATTGAATAATTAATCGGAGAATTTCTGTCTGTTAAAATCGACTATTCCCATCAAGTTGATGACGACAACGCGGGTGATAACAAGGACTGGACCAGCGGATAATGACAGGCAACGGATACCCCATTGGCGCCGGACACCAATGCCGGCTCCGATTCCCTGCATAGGCTTGTCGCATAACGACATCGCGTGCTGAAGCGACATCCGCCAGGGATTTTCACCTGGTCCGGAATGTCCTCGCTCAATACAATTTTTCGCCTGCGCCTGTTGCGCAAAGGATCCGGAAACGGTACTGCCGAAAGCAGTGCTTCAGTGTAAGGATGCTGGGGACTTCTGAATAGCTCGGCGGTAGGGGCCAGCTCCACGATTTTTCCAAGATACATGACCGCGATCCGGTCGCTGATATGCTTGACGGCAGGCAGCCCGTGAGAAATAAAAAGATAAGTCAGCTTGTACTGCTCTTGCAGTTGAGTCAGCAGATTGAGGATCTGCGCCTGAATCGACACATCCAGTGCAGAAACCACTTCATCGCAGACAATGAGTTTCGGTCGAAGCGCAAGCGCTCGTGCGATACCGATGCGCTGACGCTGCCCCCCGGAGAACTCGTGCGGGTATCTGTCTATAAACGACCGACTCAGGCCAACGTTATCCATCAGTTCAAGAACTTGTGTACGCAATGCACTACCGCGAACAATGCCATGCGAGCGCAGCGGTTCTGCAATCAGCTCAAAGACATTGAATCGTGGATTCAGTGATGAGAACGGGTCCTGAAAAATTATCTGAAAATCTTTTCTTTTTTCACGAAGTTGATGCGCACTGAGCGTGCCCAAATTTTCTCCGTCAAAAATTATCTCGCCTTCGCTCGCGCGCAACAGTTGCATAATGACGTTACCGGTGGTCGATTTCCCGCAGCCGGATTCTCCAACCAGGCCTACTGTTTCGCCTGGATAAACCTGCAGATCTAGCCCATCAATGGCTTTTAGCGTTCGTCTTTCACCTGAAAACCAGCCTTTGTTCAGCATAAAATGCTTCTTCACACCTCTCAGTTCGAGCAGAGGAAGGCAATTATTTTGCGCCATCTGGTGCACCTCCGGCGTTTTGATGGAGCCAGCAGCGAACCCGGTAGTTTTGGCGGATTTGTTGCAATGGCGGCATCTCGTTAGTGCATTTTTCAAAAGCATAAGGGCATCTGGGCTGATACCGGCATCCTGCAGACACATCGTCGGGAGACGGAACAGAACCGGGGATGGGTAACGCCGTAGGCTGCGCTGCGTCTACGGTTAGCGTGCTGTTCAGAAGTCCCTTAGTATAGGGATGCTGCGGCTGCGCAAACAGTTCATATACGTCTCCCTGTTCGACAATGTTCCCTGCGTACATGACAATGACACTGTCGGCGATTTCCGCCACGACCCCCAGATCATGTGTAATCAGAACAATGGCCATATTCCGCTCTTCACGCAGGCGGTTCATGAGATCCAGAATTTGTGCCTGAATCGTTACGTCCAACGCCGTTGTCGGTTCGTCAGCAATCAGAAGCTTGGGATTACAGGACAATGCCATCGCAATCATGACACGCTGTCTCATGCCACCGCTGAGCTCATGAGGATAGCTGTCGTGAATGATCTGCGGGTGTGGCATGCCCATTTTCGAGAGCATTTCAATACTTCTGCCAGCCGCCTCTTTTTTATTCACTTTCTGATGCAGCTCAATGACTTCGCCAATCTGATAGCCGATCGTAAACAGCGGGTTCAGGGATGTCAGGGGTTCCTGAAAAATAATGGACATTTCATTGCCCTGTATCTGCCGCAGTTGCGCCGCGCTCATTGCGGTCAGGTCTTTGCCGTCAAACAGGATTTGACCAGCTTCAATTCGTCCCGATGCACTAAGCAGCCCCATGATAGAGAAGGCGGTGATACTTTTCCCGCTACCAGACTCACCGACCAGCGCCACCACTTGGCCCTCATGCAATTGAAAGGAAACATCTTCAATAACCGTCGTTTTCGAATATTGTCCACTGAAGCAGGTTCTGATATTTCTGACATCCAGCAACGGCGCTTTGTCGCTCGCGGGTTGTATTAATGCAATTGAATGGCTCATGGTTATTACCTCTGTTGGCGAGGATCTGTCATGTCACGCAGCCAGTCCCCCAGGAAAATGATGCCGACGACCGTGATAGTAATAGCGATGCCCGGGAAGGTGGCAATCCACCAACTAGTGGAAAGATAGGATTGCCCCTCACTGAGCATATATCCCCAGGAAATTTCAGGCGGCTGAATGCCCAATCCGAGAAAGCTGAGCGAGGATTCGGAAATAATGGCAGTGCCTACGCTTAATGTGGATATCACAATCAAAGTTGAAAACACATTCGGCAAAAGATGTCTGAGAATGATGACGTGATTTTTTGTTCCTATCGCGTATGCTGCCCGCACAAAATCACGCTCTTTCAGACTGAGGACCTCGCCGCGCGTCAACCTCGTGTAGGCAACCCATTTTGTGCATCCCATAACAAAAATAAGCGTCACCAGCCCGGGGCCAAACACCCCGATAATGACCAGCATGATGAGCATCGCGGGCAAGGCAAGCAGGGAATCGGTGATGCGCATGATAACGACATCGATCCACCCACCATAGAATCCTGCCAACAGACCCAGCGCCGTGCCAAGAATGCCGGCAACAATGACAGCGCAGACGCCAACAACCAGGGAGACCCTGGCCCCGTACAAGATCCTGCTCAGTACGTCCCGACCCAGATTATCTGTTCCCAGCACATGATCCAGGCTACCTCCACTTAACCAGGCAGGCGGCATAAGCATAGACCCAAGATCCGTAAGTGAAGGATCATGAGGAGCAAGCACAGGGGCGAAAACGGCAATAAAAATGACCAGAAGAACAATGATTGCACCAGCAACGCCGGTGCGGCTTGACAGTAAGAGCTGCAGCCATCTGCGGATGCGCGATCTGGGTCGCGCAGAGATTGCAGCGGCACTGCTGGCCTGGAAAGCCGATGGGTGACTGACCATAGGAATTTCGGCGTTCTGATTTGCATTCATTTTTTGCCCTTTCAGTATTTGATCCGCTTATCGACGACGCGATACAGGATATCGCCAAGCATATTCATCAGAATCACGACAATCGCAATGACAAAAATCCCCGCTTGCACAATGGCCATATCGCGTGCGTTCACAGCCTGTACCAGTAGCTGGCCAAGACCTGGGTACGCAAATACGCTTTCGGTGATCAGCGAGCCGCCAATCAAAAATGGCAATTGCAATGTCGTCATCGTAATAACCGGATTAAGACAGTTCTTGAAGGCGTGTCGATAAACAATGGTAAAAGTGCTTAAACCCTTACTTCGGGCGGTACGAATATAGTCCTGACTCAGCGCCTCGATCATGCTGGCACGCACCAGTCGGGCGATCTCTGCTGCGGTGCTACCCCCAAGCGTGAGTGCTGGCAGAATCATATGCATAAAAGAGCCGCTGCCGGAAACTGGGAATATCGGCAGAAGTACGGAGAACAGTAGAATCAGCATCAGGCCCACCCAGAAGTTAGGCATGGCTTTTCCGGCCACAGACGCGCTGGTAATGAAAAAGTCGATCGTCGTATGCTGTCTGGTCGCAGACCAGATTCCAAGCGGAATGGCAATCACAAGAGCGCATGTCATTGCCAGCACGCCAAGGGCGACCGAGGAGGGTAAACGATCCAAAACAATGGGCAAGGCGTCCGTGTGGTAACGGAAGGAGGTTCCAAAATCACCAACCAATATATGCTTGAGAAAAATCCAGTATTGAACAAAGAAAGGCTGATCCAGGCCCATGGTTGTTCTCAGATTGTTGATCTCTTCGGTTGTTGCTGAATCGGGTAGCATCAATGCAACCGGATCACCGGCCAGATACACCAGAGCGAACACAATGAACGTGATAATGAGCAAAACGGGAGAAAATTGAAGCACATATCGGATCAGATAATTTTTCACTCAATTGCCTCTTTCTATTGCCTGGTTATGATTGCATGCAGAGTCTGGGAATAGGTTTTCGCTGTCACGAATTAACCGTCTTGAGAACTGTAAAGAACAACATATTCGAGTTAATGATAATTTATTTTCATTTTTAGTCAAGATAAAAATAAATTGTCAGAAGCGCTACGAACCAGTAACTACGGGCTTATGGTATTTTTTTTGCACCGAAAATAGAGGGGTCGCACTATTGTTGTGCCTACCGCAAATCAAGATCGCCGCCTTCCGGTGCGAAACGCTCAAAGTCACATCCGAACCGGTGCGATTGCGATTTATTTCCGTGCATGACTAACCGACAAGCGTGCACGAATAGTTTCCGCATCAAATTGATGCATTAACCGATAAAGGCTTGTCATATTCAGCCATTGAGCATGTGATGCATTTAAATTGTTGTTTATTTGCAGTTCAAGGATGGGCCCATGGTGGCTATCCAAGCAGCTAATAATCACATGTGTGTTTCTCTGCCGTTAGTGCTGCAGCACCTGATTTGTGTCTTTATTCAGGCTTCAAGAATGGCGCCCAGTCCCAAGATTTGGAATGATTGCGCAAATCCGGCACATATCCGAGCCATCCACAATACATGTCGGCGTTCCGACAGCGTTGTCATTGCTACCGCTCATACTATTATTGGTAATATTTCGTACGAAGCGATTGGGATGGCCAACATTATCTGGCCGTTGTGAACACCTGGCCGTTATTGTCGACGATGCCCCACCAGCGCAGGGTTTTTTGCAAATGGGTTCTGACTGCCTGGACGGCCTGTTCCGGGGCGCCGGCCTGAATGTGATCGATGATCTGCAAGTGTTCGGTCATGGCCGGAATGATTCTTTCGGGCAAGGGGCGGCGTGAGTGTTGCATAACGCTCAGGCGGTAACGATTTTCTTCATAAACCGCCAGTGCAACCGGATTATTCAATGCCCCGGTAAGCCAGGCATGCAGCGACCAATCCACCTCCATGGCTTTCAACTGTAACTGGGCAGATATGGCGCCTTCTGAAGCCTGCTCCAGCACGCGCTCGTGCTCCTGGCGCAAGTGAGCCAACTCACGATCCGGCGCCTGCTGCGCCAACAGACGAGCACCTTCCTGGTCGAACAAATAACGCAGGTGAAAACCGGCATGCAGCGCCTCTGCGGTGGCTTCAAGGATCAACACGCCCCGCTGGGGCAAAATCGACACCAGCCCGGCGGCGGCGGCTCGCTTTACCGCTTCTCGTACGG
>JBOIGK010000039.1:0-2551 GCA_050742695.1 Advenella sp.
AGCTTGTATGCATAACCGATGAAAATGGCGCCCAGTATCAGCGCGCTGGACAGATACATATAGCCGCTCATGCGAATCACAAATGGCAATATGGTGATCACTAGCAGCATGAAGGTGTACAGCAGGATATGCAGACGTGTAAAGTCTTTGCCATGCGTAACCGGCAGCATAGGCAGGCCCGCATTGCGATAATCGTGCTCGCGATACAGCGCCAGCGCCCAGAAATGGGGCGGGGTCCAGACAAAAATGATCAGCACCAGCAGCCACGCTTCTGCGGGCACGGCATTGGCCACTGCCGCCCAGCCCAATGCCGGCGGCATGGCGCCGGACAGGCCACCGATCACAATATTCTGCGACGTACGCGGCTTGAGGATAATGGTATAGATCAGTGCATAGCCGATAAAGGTGGCAAAAGTAAGCCACATGGTCAGCGGGTTCACCAGATGATACAAAACCAGCATGCCCGCTCCGCCAACCACGCCCGACAGAATGATCACCTGCAACGCAGTAATCGTTCCCTTGGCTGTCGGCCTGCGTGCCGTACGCAACATGCGCGCATCAATCTCGAACTCAATCAGGCAATTGATGGCAAACGCAGCGGCAGCAAGCAGCCAGATTCCAATCGTTGCAGCAATCAGAATCTGCACCGGCGGCAGGCCCGGCGAGGCCAGGAACATACCAATGACCGCGCAAAACACGGCCAGTTGGGTTACGCGCGGCTTGGTCAGGACCAGGTACTGTCGCAGCAGTCCGGCATCAGGATGGATAGCAGTTGTCATAGTGGCAGAAACGACCCTTTACCACCGCGGGACATACGCACCAGCAGGGTCACGCAGGCTATGGTAAGCCCGGCAGCACCCCCTGTGTGCAGTACCGCGATAAGCAATGGCCATTGAAAGAAAATGGTTGTCAGGCCGGTTAGCACCTGAACAATAAGCAGCCCGATCAGCAAATTGGCTGGCCCTTTCAGACCGGCTTCCCGACGCGCTACAAAGGCCAGCGCAAACAGGAAAACAAAAACAAAAAAAGCAAAATTGCGATGCGTCCAGTGTATCGCGGTCAGCGCTTCCTGAGAAATAATTTCACCTGTCGGCAACTCACCCAGCGCCCGCACCAGTGAAAAACCGCCCTGATAGTCCATCTCGGGCACCCAGGCGCCATGACAGGTGGGAAAATCCATGCAGGCAAGCGCAGCGTAATTGGTGCTGACCCAGCCCCCCAGAAACAACTGCACAATCAGCACGATGAACCCCAAAGCCATCCATGGCCGCCAGGCACGCGCACGTGCAGCAATGCCCACATGGGGCTTTTCACGGGCAGCCAGCCAGGTCATCATGGCCAGCAGCAGCATGCCCAGCACCAGATGCGTGGTCACGACCAGCGGCATCAACTTGTGCGTCACGGTCCAGGCCCCGAAGGCGCCCTGCAGACAGACAGCGATCAGGGTAGCGGTAGCCAGCACCGGCGATCTGCCAAGCTCACGGCGATAACGCCATGCCATGTACACAATCGCAATAATCATCACCCCCAGCAACGTACCCCAGTAGCGGTGAATCATTTCGATCCAGGCCTTTGACATGGACACCGGGCCAAAAGGTTGCTGTTGCAGTGCATTTGCAATATGTTCGGAAGCGCCCAGAGGGCTGGCCTTGCCGTAACAACCCGGCCAGTCTGGGCAGCCCAGTCCTGAATCGGTCAGGCGTACAAATGCGCCGAACATAATCAGATCCAGCGTAAAAAACCAGGTCAGAAACACCAGCCTGCGATAGCGGCTGAGAATCCGTTCAGTTACCGTGTTCATATGCATCAGCCGATGGTCGAGGCATGCAGCAATTTGGCCAGATCACCACGAAAACGCACGGGGTCAGACTCATTGCCGGGGTAATGCATAATCAGGTTGCCATTGGGATCAATAATCCACAAGTAGGAATCCATTTTCTTTTCGACCGCAACGGCATCGCCCACACGATCGGCCTCGTCCAGCAGAAAGTCGCTGAGCGCCTTGGGATCGACCCGTAACATGATCGTGCCTTTGTATGCTTCCAGCACTTTTTCCGGAATAGGCTGATTATCTGTCACAAACCAGACCCGCTGAATACGGTTGACATTCTTGCCCTGACTGGCGTGCCCGTTACGGGTGAAATGCAGTTTCTGTGCGCACGAATCCGGGCAGGCGCCGCCATCGGATGTGACCAGCAGCCATTTGCCTTTGAGCGTATTCAGATCGAAGGGCTTGCCCTCCAGCGTGGTCAGGCCGAGCGATTCTGATGATGGCATGGGCCGCTGTGGTTGAACAAAATTGCCGTAATTTGTCGCACCGTCTGGTCTCAGCGAAGGCACATAGTACAGCAGCGCAGCTGCAATCATGGGCACGATACAACTCAGAATAATCAGGTACAGGGGCATGTTGGAGCGTTTTGCGCCCGACTGCGTAGGAGTCCCGGATGACGATGGACGGTTGGTATTCATGACGACGACATTTCCTTTGTACTTTTCAGACGCAGCCGGATCAGGCTGATCAACAAGGCCAGGGCGGCAATGGCGGCAAAAC
>JBOIGK010000040.1:0-2815 GCA_050742695.1 Advenella sp.
GTTGATTTTCGTGCACGGCGGATACTGGCAAATGCGACACAAAAACACGTTTCGCTTCGTTGTGGAAGGCGCTTTGATGCAAGGGCTGAATGCCGCGCTGATCGGATATACACTGGCCCCTCAGGCAAGTCTTGCGCAAATCGTGCAAGAGGTTCGCCAGGGCATTGCAGAGGTGAGCGCGCATGCCGTAAAAAGCGGTGCAAATAAGCATGTTTTCGTGAGCGGATGGTCAGCCGGCGGGCACTTGGCGGCCCTGTGCCTGGGATGCGAGGCAGTGGTCGCCGGTCTGGGTGCTAGCGGCATTTACGACCTGGCACCCATTCGCATGACTTATCTGAACCGCGCATTGCAGCTTACCGAGCAAGACACGGACCTATATAGTCCGATGGCCTTATCTGCGGTTGAAAAACCGTTTGTAATCGCATTTGATACTCAAGTGCTGCCGCAGCTGAAGTCTCAAAGCAAAGCGTTTTCTGAGTATCGTCTAAACCTGCCAGGATGCTTGCTGCCTGTAAACGGGGCAGACCATTTCAGCATTCTTAACGACTTGGCCGATCCGCAAGGCGCTTTGCTACCTGCTTTGCTGTCGGCCTGACATTCATTGATCGGCCATAACGATCAATGAATGTGACTGGGCGTTGTTCAGTGTGATACGGGTTGTTTTTGGTAACGAGCAGCTTCCAGCGAGTGCAAGGTAATTTTTTTGACCTCGTCCCGGCTTACCGCAATGTGTTTCCTCAATATGGTTTTGGTGTGTGTGGCATCTCGCGCCAGTAGCGCTTCAAGCATCAGACAATGTTCGGTGTAGGCGGCGTCAATTCGATAGTTACGGGTAAATTCGAGGCGACGGACCACGCGAATGCGGTCGGTGATGTCCTGGTGAATCCGGGCCATCTCTACATTGCCGCTGGCATGCACAAGCGTGATATGAAATGATTCATCCTGCTTCGATACCTGCGAATAATCGGTCAATCTTTCGGACGCGTCAACGCGCCAGATCGCGCATAGCGGCTGCAATAGCTGTTCCAGATTTTTCGATTCACAGAGTAAGTCCACTGCAGCACACTCCAGCACGGAGCGTACGTCATAAAGCTGTTCGAACATTACAAAATCGATCGTATTGACGATCCATCCTAGTTTAGGCATGACGGATATGTAGCCTTCGCGCTGCAGTCGCAGCAGCGCTTCACGAACAGGTGTGCGGCTTGTTCCCAATCTGGTGCTAACCTCTGTTTCACTAAAGCGGTCACCGGGGACATAGTGAAAGTTGTCCAACTCTTCTTTCAATTGCTGGTAAGCAATTTTTGCAAGACTGGTATGCGTCACGGATATCTCCTGTCGTGTATTTATTAGACTAGTTTGTGGGGGTGGATTCAAGCTTGTGATTATTGGTTGTACGAAGCGCTGTGGTGCTTTGCGTGTTGCAGTAGGCACGCCAACCACCAAAGTCAGTGATGTCCGTTGCCTGGGTAAGTGCGTGGCCTTCACATATGAAGCCTTTAACCATTTCTCCATCTGCCAGCGCAATGCTGCCAATTCCAAGCGGAGAAGGGATGCCAGCCACAAAATAGCCAAAACTTGCCAGGGGGATCTCCCACACTTCAAGTTCAATTGCACTACCAGAGTCTACCCGGGCCAACCCGGGCTTGGACGGGACGGTTCCGTGCAGGGCAAACAGGCGATAGTCTGGAGTCGTGCGGGCTTCCTTCAGAAAGCGCGCACCACATGCTTGTAATTCATGGTTCAGCGGCATGCCACGCAGATGCGCTCCCACGACAGCCAGTTTGATCGTGTTGCCCTGTATGGGGGTATGCCATAACGGTAATTGATGCGTGGATGTGCTTGCGCGCAAGCCAGAGACACCCGCCGGCAGATCGTTTTTTTTCTCCAATTGCGCAGCCCAGCGTACCAAATGGGGTTCATGCCAGCCAGGTGCGATCAGTGTAATGCCGAAAGGCAAACGGTCTTGCAGTACTGAAGCGGGGATGGATATCGCAGACCAGCCCAGCAGGTTGACGAAATTGGTGTACACGCCCATCTGCGAATTCACAGAGATCGGGTCGGCCTGCACTTGTGCAATACTGGGATGGTGTGGGGCTGTAGGCACACACAACACATCCCAGTCTTCCCAAAGTCTGTTGGCCTCTTTCTTGAGATCCTGGAGCCGATACTGCGCAGCAAACGTATCGGCTGCTGAAAATTGCCTGGCGACATCCAAAACGCTGCGGATGACAGGCAGCAGGTGCTCCGGGTGCTGTTCGTAGATGTCTTGTGCGCCGACGACACGCTCGGCAATCCACGGTCCCTGGTACAGCAGGTTTGCGACCGCGTCCAATGTCTCGAAAGAGATGTCTGCCACCTGGCTTGTCTGTTCACGCAGTTGCGTCAAATAGTCGCAGAACGCCGCTTCATAGCCCGAGGATAGTTTTCTGTCTGCAGGGGTGGCAATGCGCAGTGTATGCAAGGGTTTATGCGGGCCAGTGATTGGGCGAGCGCTGGCATAGGTGTCCACGCCATCTGTGCCTTCCATGATTGCCAAGACGGTGGCACTGTCGATTACGGAGGTGGCAAGCACGCCAATACAGTCCAAAGTGCGGCATGCTCGCACCAAACCTGTGCAACTGACGGCGCCAGGCGTTGGCTTGAACCCCACAATTTGGTTGAACCCCGCAGGCACTCGACCTGAGCCCGCTGTGTCGGTTGATAATGCAAACGGTACCAATCCGCGTGCGACGACGGATGCCGAACCAGAACTTGAACCGCCCGAGATCAATTCCGGGTCAAAGACATTTGGCACGATTCCATAAGGGGAGCG
>JBOIGK010000041.1:0-8211 GCA_050742695.1 Advenella sp.
GCAGTTGTCCGCTGATGTCATGCGTTGGATTGGCGATACTGCCCAGCGTGCCGATCGCAATCACGACTGTGATAACAGCGAGTACGGCCTTGGAGTTGGTGGCCTCGTTGGCGGCCATGCGACGATCGGACTCAAGACGGCTGCGTAGCGGACGCGCAACACCGGGCAATAGCAGAATAAGGCCGAGAATCAGGAAAAAACCCAGACGGGCAGCCAGTGGCCACCAGTCATAGCCGGATTCGAAAAACGCCCATACGGCGGTGCCGATCAGGAAGGCAGCGTATAGCACGAGTGCGAAAGGGCGGCGCTTGAACAGAAGAAATGCCGTGATCAGCAGGACAATACCCGCAGACACATAATAGATGCTGCCCCCAAGTGACAACAGCCAGCCGCCTCCGACGGCAAGTGCCAGGCCGGATAGTAGCGTGAGTAATGCCGCGATGGCGTTCATGATCTGCTCCGTTTGTTGATAATACATTTGTCATAGACACTATGCTCACTTACAACATGTCCTGAAAACAAAGCAGCAGGCATGGCCAGCACTGTGTCAGATCCGATTTTGTCATTCTAGCACCGCTGTATGTCAAATAACCGGGTCATGGGCACGGACATTCGTTCCCATATGTTAATTGACATGGCCAGAACGGCCGGCCATAAAAAACCGGCGCCCCTTTCGGTGGCGCCGGCAATACACGATATCATGTTGACCTGGCTGCAAGAGCCGGGTCAGGCCTCATCAGATCTGCGTAATGAATTTGGTTACCAGATAACCGTCAAAGGTTTCGGTACCGCCTTCACTGCCGATGCCGCTGTCCTTGACGCCGCCAAACGGCGTTTCGGGAAGGGCGACGCCAAAGTGATTGATGTTGACCATGCCCGCTTCGATCTCATTGGATGCCTTGGTGGCAGTCTGCAATGATGTGGTGAACACATATGAAGAAAGGCCGAAAGGCAGGCTGTTGGCGCGCTTGATAACTTCGTCCGTATCGGAAAAACGCACCACCGGCGCGATCGGGCCAAATGGCTCTTCGGTCATCAGGCGGGACTCGTCACTGATATTGGTGACCACGGTCGGTGGAAAAAAGTAGCCCTGGCCGCCCAGCGGATCGCCGCCCAGTTCAATGGTGGCGCCCCCCTTGCGGGCATCTTCGACGAAAGAGGAAATGGCGCCGACACGACGCTCGTGCGCCAGCGGTCCCATTTCCGTGTCCTTGGCGGTGCCATCGCCTACCTTGACGCCCTTGAGCGTCTCGACAAATACCGAAAGGAACTGGTCATAGGCCTTTTCCTGCACGTAGAAACGGGTCGGAGAGATGCAAACCTGGCCGGCGTTGCGGATCTTGAATTTGGCCAGCATTTTGGCAGCTTTTGGAATATCCGCATCGTCAAATACCAGTACCGGAGAGTGTCCGCCCAGTTCCATCGTGATACGTTTCATGTGGGCGCCGGCCAGCGCGGCCAGTTGTTTGCCCACGGGAACGGAACCGGTGAATGACACTTTGCGCACGATCGGCGAGCGGATCAGGTAATCGGACACTTTTGGCGGATCGCCCCAGACAATATTCAGAATGCCCTTGGGCAGGCCTGCGTCATGGAAAATGCGGGCGATGGCCATCACGGCGCTGGGCGCGTCTTCCGGACCTTTCAGGATGATGGTGCAACCTGCGCCGATGGCTGCGGAAATTTTGCGGATCGCCTGATTGAATGGAAAGTTCCATGGGGTGAAGGCAGCGCATACGCCAATGGGTTCGCGCACTACAAGCTGGCGTACTGCCGGGTTGCGTGGTGGCACGATACGGCCATAAATGCGGCGGCATTCCTCGGCATGCCAGTCGCAATGGTCGGCGCAACTGACAATCTCGCCTACAGCCTCGGCCAGTGGCTTGCCCTGGTCGCGTGTCAGATTCAGGCCGATATCCTGGGCCCGTTCACGCGCAAGTTCAGCTGCCTTGCGCAAAATGGCCGAACGATCCATGGGAGAGCTGTGTTTCCAGGTCTGGAAGGCCCGATCGGCTGCTTTGAGGGCGCGATCCAGGTCTGCTTCGCTGGCGTGCGGCAATTGCGCCAGTACCTCGCCGGTAGCGGGGTTGACGACATCCTGCGTAGTACGACCGTCTCCTGAAAGAAACTCACCATCAATGTAAAGACTGAGTGCTTCATACTGGCTCATTACTTATCCTTTCTGTGTCTAGGGTATTTATATAAAAATGCGCCGCACCGTCGCTTGTGACAGTACCGCATAGGATTGGTTTTTTATATTCTTGTGCCTATCCTGATAATAAACGGACTGGCGCAATTTTGCATGCGCAGCACGCGGTAATGAAATATTTTTCATATGATCGGCCTGCGCGCAAACCGAAAAAGCCCGTCCCCGGCGTTGCCCGGCTCCGTTGCCGGACCGTGCAAGACAGTTGCAGTTCATGGCCCCAGGGTTCATAATCGCCCCATCCAATCTCCTTCTGCTTCCCGGGCGTATGGCTTGTACTGTATGCCCGTGCTGTATCGTAACAATGAGAATATTACTTGTAGAAGACGAACCGTCCCTGGCCAAATGGCTTGCCAAAAGCCTGGCGCGCTATGCAGGTTTTATCGTCGAATGGGCCGACGACGGGCTGTTGGCGGTGCGACGCCTGGAGCTTGAGGAGTATGATGCGGTGATTCTGGACCTGGGCTTGCCGGGGCTGGACGGCGCCGGTGTGCTGGCGCGCATGCGGGCACGTGACGATCGCACGCCCGTGCTGGTATTGACAGCGCGCGACTCCCTGAACCAGCGCATTGATCTGCTGCATCAGGGCGCCGATGATTTTCTGGCCAAGCCTTTTGAAATGGGCGAGCTGGAAGCGCGCCTGACGGCGCTGATCCGGCGCAGTCGTGGCAAAAGTCGTCCACGGTTGCTATTGGGCAACCTGTCGCTGGACGCGGGTCTGCAGCAGTTTTATCTGGCCGACCAGCCGCTGGCCCTGTCGCCCCGGGAAACCGCCGTATTGCGCGTGCTGATGCAGCGCAGCGGCCAACCGGTGAGCAAGCAGTCTATTTTGGACCGGGTAGTGGCCGACGACAAGGAAGTCAATCTGGAAGCCATTGAAGTGATCGTGCATCGCCTGCGCAAGAAACTGGCCGATAGCGGCGCGCAAATTGTCACAGTGCGTGGCGTGGGCTACAGCCTGGAAGCATTGGCGGCACAGGCATGAAGCTGTTTTCGCGCAGCCTCAAATCCATTTTGTTATGGTTGCTGGTGCCGGCGCTTTTGCTCACCATGTTAACTGCCCTGGGATTGTCCAGCAAGGATCTGCGCAAGCAAATTACGGTGGCCTACGATCGCTCCCTGGTCGGTGCACTCAATTCACTGAACCATAACATCTCGACCCAAAGCGGCGGGCTCTCGCTGGAGCAGCCCTACACCTTGCTGGAGTTTTACGAGCTTACGGCCAATGCCGACGTATTTTTCAAGATTGCCGCCGACGACGGCCTGTCAGTTATTGGCAATGCTGATCTGCCGATGCCGCAGATGGCACTGGAGTCGGGCAAAGCCTATTTTTTCGATACCGATTATCTGGGCGAGCCGGTACGCTCGGTGGTCATGGCGCGCGAAGCCGTGCCGCCCCTGTATGGCGATAAAAGCGTGCGCATCATTATCCAGGTGGCCGAAGGCATTGGCGATCGGGAATCCTTTATCAACCGCATGTTATGGCGCTCGGTAGGGCGGGACCTGCTGCTAATTGCCGTTGTGATGATCATTGTGATCGTCGGCATTGTTTTCGCCGTGCGCCCGCTCGAGCGCCTGCGCTACGAGATGCGTTCGCGCACCATCTATGATCTGCGGCCGGTAAGCACAGAGGGGATGCCCAAAGAGGTCAAGCCGCTGGTCAATGCAATCAACCAGCACATGCAGCGCTATACCGAGCAGGCGGGCCGCCAGCGCCAATTCCTGGATGACGCTTCGCATCAGTTGAAAACCCCGTTGGCTGTTCTCAAGACACAGCTGGATTATGCCTTGCGGGAATCGGACCCTCAGGAAGTGCGCGAGGTGCTGCTGTCCATGAATGAAGGGGTGGATCGGGCCATTCGCATGACCAGCCAGATGCTGGCGCTGGCGCGCGTGCGCGATTCGCTGGACACCCAGGTATGGCAGGATAGCGCCCCGGTTGATCTGGGTGAACTGGTTAATGAACTGGTACGCGATCTATGGCCGGTTATACGCGAGCGACGCATTGATCTGGAAGTCATACCGCCCGATACTCCGCTGTATGTGCGCGGGGTTGCCTGGCTGCTGCAGGAAGCGTTGCGCAACGTGCTGGATAATGCCATTCGCTATTGTCCGCAACAGGGGACGGTAGAGATTTCGCTGGTGCGCCTGGACGATACGACGGCCCAGGTCGTGGTCGAAGATAATGGCCCGGGGATGTCCGAAGAAGACAGGCAGAAAGCCGGCACCCGCTTCCGGCGGGGCAAGGCGGGCAAACATTTGCCCGGAGCCGGCCTGGGGCTGGCCATCGTCAGCACCATCCTGCAAATGCATCAGGCCCGGATGGTGCTCGAGCCTGCTGAACGGCTCAAAGGATTGCGTGTGCGACTAGTGTTTACCCTTAATCTGAGGCCATAAACGGCATTGCCGCCGTTTTTGAAAGGCAATCGAAAGGTTCCATCTGTAAGGTACGCAAAGTTCTGTGTTCCCGTGCGTCGTGGCGGTAGTGCAACGTGCAGGGCGGGTTTTGCCAGGATCTGGTGCGCGCGAGGCGTGCCAAGAGCAACGGGCAGAATCGAACGGCTGGTCAGGCTGCAGGCCCGGCCAATTCCTACTATTTAATTATAAAGATGAGACTAATCATGCGTTCTTCTTTCCTGTCCCGAGTCTTCGGTGCTTCAGTCATTGCTGCCCAGCTTGCAATTGCACCGGCCGCGTTTGCCGACGAACCCCGTCGTCCTGAATGTATTGCACCGGCCCAGCCGGGTGGTGGTTTTGACCTGACCTGCCGTCTGGCGCAGGAAGGCCTCAAACAGAGTGGCGCCCTCAAGGCCGCGATGCGCATCGTGTATATGCCCGGTGGTATCGGTGCTGTTGCTTACAACAACGTGGTTGCGCAAAAACCGTCTGAAGGCGGCAATATTGTGGCGTTTTCCGGCGGCTCATTGCTCAATCTGGCCCAGGGCAAGTTCGGCAAGTACAACGAAAACGATGTCCGCTGGCTTGCTGCTGTGGGTACCGACTATGGGGTGGTGGTTGTACGCAATGACTCTCCCTATAACGACCTGAAATCACTGATGCAGGCGTTCAAGGATGATCCGACCAAGGTGGTGCTTGGCGCCGGTGGCACCGTGGGCAGCCAGGACTGGATGAAAGCGGCGCTCACGGCCAAGGCCGCGGGTGTGGATTACAAGAAAATGCGTTTTGTGGCCTTTGAAGGAGGCGGCGAGTCTATCACTGCCCTGCGTGGCGGGCATATTCAGGCCTATATGGGTGACGCGGCTGAAGCTTTCACCATGCTCGAAGGCGGCGCGCCGATCAAAGTGCTGGCCGTGTTCAATGACAAACGTCTTGAAGGCAAGTTCAAGGATGTGCCCACCGCCAAAGAGCAGGGCTACGATATTCAGTGGCCAATCATCCGTGGTTACTATGTTGGGCCCAAAGTGTCCGATGCAGATTACAACTTCTGGCTGGATGCATTCAAAAAAACGACAGCGGACGCAGGCTTTGCCAAATTGCGCGAACAGCAGGGCCTGTTTCCCTTTGATAAAACCGGTCCCGAGCTGGACACCTACGTTAAGCAACAGGTTGCCGAATACCGGAAACTGGCTGATTCATTTGGCCTGATTAAAAAATAACAGCGCCGTCTGACCGCTGCCCAAGGCAAATGCCCGGCAGCGGCCGGCGCTGCGGCGCCGTGACAATCTCTGTCTGGAACTACCACCATGAATGATCGCATATTGGGGATTGTATCCCTGGGGCTTGCCATATTCCTGACCATCTTCGGCTGGAACCTGCATGCACCCGTTTCCTACGAGCCCGTGGGCCCACGCGCCTTTCCCTTGCTGATTGCGCTGGTCATCGGCCTGTGCGGGCTGTGGCTTATCTACAAAAACGAATTTACCGCCGAGGCCAATCCGCCCGGCGCCAACAGCCGCATTTTCCTGATGGTGCTGGTCGCCATGGGTTACGCATTCCTGTTTCAATGGCTTGGTTTCATAATCGCTACCGCGCTCATGACCGTGCTGGTCGGTCGCCTGTTCGGCGGCGCCTGGATCAAGTGTCTGATCGGCGGTGTTGTCATGGGTGTTTTGTTTTTCCTCCTGTTCGATCGCGCGCTTGATGTCGTGCTGCCAACAGGCATTCTGGAGGGCCTGCTATGAGCGGCTTAATCGATCATTTATCTATCGGTTTCGGTGTTGCACTGACCTGGAGTAATCTGCTCATCGCGGCGGTCGGCGCTTTCCTTGGTACGCTGGTGGGCGTGCTGCCCGGCCTGGGCCCTATCAATGGCGTGGCCATGCTGATTCCGCTGGCATTTGCCATGAACTTTCCGCCTGAATCTGCCCTGATTCTGCTGGCTGCCGTATATGTTGGCGCTGAATATGGCGGGCGGATTACATCGATTCTGCTCAACGTGCCTGGTGAAGCCAGTGCGATCATGACCACGCTTGACGGCTACCCGCTGGCACGCCAGGGCCTGGCCAATGTCGCGCTGTCGTTGTCTGCCTGGTCTGCCTTCTTCGGTGCGATGGTTTCGGTGGTTGGCATTATGCTGCTGGCGCCGTTGCTGGCGCGCTGGGCCCTGGCTTTTGGTCCGCCAGAGTATTTTGTCCTGATGGTTTTCTCGTTCTGCTGCCTGACCAGCCTGTTGGGTAAAAAACCGGTCAAGGGAACGCTGGCAGCCATGCTTGGTCTGGCCATTTCCGTGGTCGGCGTGGATGCCAACTCCGGAGTCTATCGCTATACGTTTGACTCGGTGCATCTGGCCGATGGTATCGAATTCGTGGTTGTCGTGATCGCGCTGTTTGCGGTGGCCGAACTGCTTGAAATGCTCGAGAAGGTCATGGGCGGACAGCACGTGGAAGTCGATTCCAGTGGCCGTAAAATGTTCAATCTGCAAGAGCTGGCCTTTACCTGGTGGAGCGTCGTGCGTAGCGCCTTTGTCGGCTTTTTCGTGGGCGTACTGCCCGGAGCCGGCGCCAGTGTGGCCGCAGCGGTGGCCTACTCACAGGAAAAGCGCATCATCGAGGGCAAGGACCCCAATGCCAAATTTGGCAAGGGCGATATGCGTGGACTGGTTGCACCGGAAGCGGCCGCGACCGGCTCTGCCATCGGTTCTTTTGTGCCCATGCTGACCCTGGGGGTACCGGGTTCGGGCACCACGGCGGTGATGATGGGCGCGCTCACGCTGTATAACATTACGCCGGGCCCGGTGCTGTTTGAATCCAAGCCGGAACTGGTGTGGGGGCTGATTGCATCGCTGTTCATTGCCAACGTTATGCTATTTGTCATGAACGTACCGATGGTGCGGATTTTCTCCAAAGTGCTTGCCGTTCCTGGCTGGCTGCTGGTCCCGGGTATTTTATGCATCAGCTTTATCGGTGTGTATGCAATTAATGCAGGCAGTTTTGATCTGATGATGGTTGTGGTAGTCGGCGTTATCGGTTATTGGCTGCGCAAGATGGAAATACCCATGGCGCCGCTGGTGCTTGGGGTGGTTCTGGGTGACATGATGGAGCAAAATCTGCGCCGCGCCCTGTCCATTACCAATGGCGACGCCACGATCCTGGTCCAGAGCAATATCTCTATTGGCCTGTGGATCGCGTCGGCAGCGGTAGTGCTATTGCCGTTGCTGCTGCGCAAGTTCAGTCGCAAAGGCAAAAAGCTGTTGGCGCAAGCTGCAGACGACGGTGAATAAACGGTACTGATCGTATTGTGCCGCAGTATAAACAAGGGGGTGCTCTGTGGGGCACCCCCTTGTTGTTTGCAGTAAGTAAAACGTGATGACTGCGGGTTATTTCATGCGTCATATGGCCGACGTACTGCGCAACACGTGGCCGATCACATTTGTGCGTAGCGCAGCGTGGTTTCCAGCGCCTGCTGCAGCAATGGGGTGACCCTGGCTGCCTTGGCCTGGTCGTAGGCAAAGGGCCGGGACTCCTGCATATAGGCAATCTGGGTCAGTTCCAGCTGTACTGCGTGAATGCGCTCGGTCGGATTGCCGTACTGGCGGGTGATATAGC
>JBOIGK010000042.1:0-5465 GCA_050742695.1 Advenella sp.
CAGCGCGCCTTCAACGAAAATGGCCTTGCCCTCGCGCCGGGCAATGCCGCGCGCTTCCAGATCAAGGGATTCGATGGTAAATGTTTCCTGCATGGCTGACCTTTATATTCTGAAGGCGTTATTTTAATGACCCAGCCAGCCAAGTTGGCGCGAAACGGCAACATTGCAAAACAATTGTCGGTAAAACCACTGGCCGGTTGACTTAAACAGGATTGTCATCAGGCTATCCTGGTATTGGAGCCTTTGCAGGCGCTATCCGTGGTTATAACGGTATCGCTATATATGGCAAGTGGGATCCTGGCAAACCACCTGACATGGGCTCACCTGTGGCGCCCAGCGCTGTCATTGCGCCTACTGGCCACAAAAAAGCCCGCCAGCGCGTGCTGACGGGCCCACAACAGTAACGTCTTGCTGCCCTGCTCTACCTCACTTCCCGGAAAGGCAGACCGGATAAGCGCAACGTTTACTGTTTTGGTGCTGCTGGTGCCGGTTTGCTTTCACTGGCGGCAGCTTGCGCCTCAGGCGTTGGCGCTTCGGTCATCTTGGCACGTTCCTGTTGAAATTTCTGGCGATGTTCTTCCCATTTGGCAGAACGATCCTTGAAGTATTTAACAACAGTTGCTTTCTGCTCGGCACTGAATGTATCCCACAGGCCAAGCCATTTGGTCTGATCATCTGCCATTTTTTTCTCAAAGCCGTCATGCATGTCTTTCTGTGCTTCCAGCAGCGCTTTCGGATCGACATTGCCGGAATCCAGTTGCTTGCGACGCTCTTCCTGATATTTGCGGAAGGCTTCGCGATTGGGTTCGCGAGCCGCCTTTTGTTCGTCCTTGATTGTTTTGAGCGTGGTTTTTTGTTCGTCGGTCAGTTTCAGGTCATCAACCAGTTTCTGACTACCTGCCCCCAGACCCGGAATCACAATTGCTCCGTGATGCATATTGCCCTTGCGATGATAGCCATGTTTGTGGCCGTCGCCTTTATGGTGATTTCTGACGCCATGCTGCGGCTTGGCCTCACCAATGCGATGGTATTCCATCGTCGCATTTTCACTTTGCACGGAAGGGCTGATAGGGTTGGATTCCGTATCGGCCTTTACCGCCTGCGCAAATGCAGTGGTGGCAACCGCAGCGGACAGCGCGGTGGCCAGAAGGGATTTTACTAGGAAAGAACCTGAAGATTGAACAGCCATTTTATACTCCTTGTTTTAATCTGTCGGGGACGTCATAAGCTTGTCGGTGACGACACCATTCTGGGTCACAAGCAATTACAAGTGTGTTTCAACAGCGGTGTAGATCTTTCAATGCATTACCCGAATGGCAGGGCCCGGTTCTTCCTTGACCCGTCCTCCCATATTAGCGCAAATAGTGCGCTAACGATAATCCCAGGCAGCCAGGTACTCTTGCCATTGGGGTTTGTTCAAGGCAGCCAGGCTACTGTGCACCAAGGCAACTTCTTCTTCATAGGCGGTCTTGTCCAGCTCGCCCTTCATCAGGCGGAAACGGCAGTAAACCAGCCATGTATTGACCACATCCGTTTCACAGTACGCACGGACTTCATCGGCCTTGCCGTCACGCCACGCATCCCAGACCTGGCTGCCGTCCATGCCCAGCTTGCCGGGAAAGCCACAAAGCTTGGCCAGTTGATCCAGTGGCGCATTGGCGCGACCATTGAACTTGGCAAGCAGATCCATCAGATCAATATGACGGGTGTGATAGCGGCTGATGTAGTTGTTATATTTGAATTCGCGGTCATCTTCACCCATATCCCAATACCGCGGCGCGGACAAACCGTGGATCAGGCAGCGATAATGCAGCACAGGCAGGTCAAAGCCCGACCCGTTCCAACTGACCAACCTGGGCGTATAGCGTTCAATGGTCTTGAAAAAGCCGGCGATGAGCACGGCCTCGTCATCGTCCGGCTCACCCAGCGTGCGCACGCGAAAACCGTTATCGTCGCGAAAGACACAACCGATGACGGCAATTTTCTGCAGATGCAAGGGAAAAAAGTCATTGCCGGTCTGTTCAATGCGCAGCGCCCTGGCCCGTTCAACCACCTCGGCATCCGAGAGCGTGTCATCCCAGTCATTCAGCGCGCGCAGGCCCTTGGCATCGGGGATTGTTTCAAGATCGAAAACAAGCGTTGGAGTCATGGCGCGCGATACTTTCAAACGGGTTTTGCCACTTAGCGGCGTGGCAGGTAAGACAATGGATTGACCGGCTGGCCACGACGGCGGATTTCAAAATGCAGGCGTGGTGATGAGGTATCCGATTGACCAACTTCGGCAATCTTCTGACCTTTGGACACTTTCTGCCCATTTTTGACCAGCAGCTTGCTGTTGTGGGCATAGGCCGAGATAAAGCCATTGCTGTGGGAAATCAGTATCAGGTTACCCAGACCGCGCAAGCCATTACCTACGTATGAGACTGAACCGGATGCCGCGGCGGACACCGGATCGCCCAGCTTGCCTTCGATGTCAATACCACGCGTGCTTGCCGAGAACTGAGAGATGATTTTGGTGGTGGCCACTGGCCAGCCCCAGGACACGGCCGTGGCGTCGCTGGCCGGCGTAGCCGAAGCACTGCCTGCTGCGGTTGGCGTTGCGCTGCCAGCAACGGTCGAATCTGTCCCGGCTGGACTGGAGGGTGCGCTTGTAGATATGCGCAACCGCTGGCCTACTTCGAGTGAAGGAGAAGCAAGTTTATTCATTGACATCAGCTGGGAAACGCTGACGTTATTGGCGCGGGAAATTTTATATAGCGTATCGCCGCGCTGCACGATATATTCGCCCGGACCCGCAGGGCCACTGGCTGAACTGCCGGAACCCAGCTCGGAAACCGGCGCACGTGAAGAGGTTCCGCAACCGGCCAGCGTCGCCGCTAATACCAGGGATCCAATTAAAACGGGGAATTTTCTTTTCATTGAGTGAATCTGCATATGTTTTACCTACCTGTTCAATGGATGCGTAACACGTACGCAAAACGGGTATTTTCTCCTGTCACAATTGTATGCCTGCACGCAGTGGAACAAAGCGTACAGGTTCAAGTTCCTTACGATCCCAGCTGTTTACGCCGGTTCTTTCGATCAGCACCAGTTTCTGCTGATCCGAACCTTCGGGCGCAATCAGACGGGCACCTATGTCCAACTGGTGCAGCAATGCGGTCGGAATCTGCAGCCCGGCCGCGGCAATGACGATAGCATCAAACGGAGCAACCGATGGCATACCCAACATGCCATCACCGTGAACCAGACGTATGCGGGACACCAGTTTGAGCTCACGCAGCGTACCTCTGGCCATTTCATACAACGGCTTGATTCGTTCAATTGTATACACTTCGTGGCACATTGCCGCCATCACGGCTGCCTGGTAGCCACAACCGGTACCAATTTCCAGCATTTTTTTCGGCTTTCGGTTTTCCGCGACAGCTGAAAGCATACGTGAAACAACCCACGGCTGCGAGATTGTTTGGGAAAAACCGATGGGCAATGCCGCATCATCGTACGCCCTGCTGGCCAGCCCCTGGTCAATGAAGACATGCCTGGGCACGGAGCGCATGGCCTCCAGCACCCGGTCGTCGGTGATGCCCTTTTGCCGGAGTCGCTCGACCATGAGTGCACGCAGCCGATCGGAATTCAAGCCAATATTCTGGCCGCCTCGTCCTTCGGTGGCAGGCACGGCCGAGGGCGGGCGTGCCGCATTTGCTGCAACAATAATGCGGGTGTTGCTATTGGTTGGCGTAATTTTAATTTTGTTGGACGGAAAAGAAAGGCGTGTCCGGCTTTCGTTAACATCATTTACATTTCCGAAGTGCGGTCCGGTGCCAAAGGGTGGTTTACGCATTGCTTAGCTCCACCCAGCTGCGTGCCTGGTTCAATTGCTTGTAGTGTGTCAGATCCAGTTGCAGCGGCGTCATGGAAATCAGCCCCTGGCTGGTTGCACCAAAATCTGTATCTTCGGCAAAGTCTGCAACCTCGCCTACCATGCCGATCCAGTAAATGGGTTCGCCTGCCGGATTGGTGCTTTTGACTACCGGTTGCGACGGATGACGTCGGCCCAGTCGCGTGACGCGCAGTGAACTCCAATGATGTTCCGGCAGTGGCGGAATATTTACACTGAGCAAAACAGGGGCTGGAAACGGATTGGCCAGTTGATGTTGCACGATTTGCACCGCGATTTTCGCGGCCGCTTCCAGTTCCGGCCAGTTCTTTTCCGTCAGGGAAAAGGCAATGGATGGAATGCCGAACAGAAAACCTTCTGTTGCCGCCGCTACGGTACCCGAATACAAGGTGTCTTCACCCAGATTGGCGCCGTTATTGATGCCGGAGACAACCAGATCTGGTCGATAGTCGAGCAGGCCTGTCAGCGCCACGTGCACGCAGTCTGATGGGGTGCCGTTCAGGTAATAATCGCCCGATGGGCTGCGCCGCACCGACAGTGGCCTGTTCAACGTAAGCGAATTGGAGGCGCCGCTGTGATTGACTTCGGGCGCAACAACCGTGACCTGGGCAATATCGCGTAGCGCCTCGGCCAGGGCCTGTACACCCTCAGCATTGTAACCATCATCGTTCGACACCAATATTCGTTTCATTCAGATCGCAACCAGACATTATTCCCCCTGTATTGTACATGGATCGACCGATACGCGGGACGCGATATCCTGTTCGGCATTACGAAAGGGAACTGTATATAATCGTGTCTTCCGGTAATGACAACGACGACCATGAACAACCTGATCTGGACCATTTTTGCCCTGCTTGCCGCCTACCTGATAGGCTCGGTCTCTTTTGCCATGGTAGCCAGTCGCCTGTTCGGCTTGCAGGATCCCCGCACCTTCGGCTCCGGCAATCCTGGCGCCACCAATATGCTGCGCACAGGCAACCGCAAGGCGGCCCTGTTCACCTTGCTGGGAGACGCCTTCAAGGGCTGGCTGGCAGTCGCCCTGGCAATCTATCTTGCCCCTATAGCCGGGTTTACGGACACCACCATTGCACTGGTGGCCGTTGCAGTGTTTCTTGGTCACATCTATTCGTTTTTTCTCAATTTTAAGGGAGGCAAAGGGGTGGCCACGGCGGTTGGCGTGCTGTTCGCCCTGCAACCATGGCTGGCGGTTGCCACCATTGCAACCTGGCTCATTATTGCCGTCTTCTTTCGCTACTCATCGCTGGCTGCCCTGGTGGCTGCCGTTTTTGCGCCGTTTTATTATTATGTTGGCGGCATGGTGGCATGGCCGTTTTCCATACCCTGGTTTCTGGCAATCTGCTTTCTGACGCTGGTACTGATCGCCAAGCACAAGAAAAATATTGCGAATCTGCTGGCGGGCACCGAATCGCGAATCGGCCAGAAGAAAAAAACCAAATAGCGCACTCAGGCGCTGATATCTGCCAGATCCCAGCGGGGGTGAACGGCAGCATTGTCCGGGCGACGCATTTTGTCCACCAGACCCGCCTTGACTCGTTCGGCTGCCGCA
>JBOIGK010000043.1:0-5121 GCA_050742695.1 Advenella sp.
GAATATGCACGGCGTATTAAGCGAGGCCACTGCCGTGATCGGCGTGGGGCCTGCCGGGTCGCTGGTGTTGGGCTTAACGCTCTTGGAGCAGCCGATCGCCGGCAGGCTGATTACATTCGGTGCGAAATTTCCTGCCTATCCACTGGAGCTATCTCTGGATACAACGGTTCATCTGCTGCATGCCGATCGCGATACAGCGGTTTCATCAGCCCGGGCTCGCGAGGCGCATGAACGAATGGCGCAGTTGCAGGCCGATGCGACGATTGACATTGCCATGAACTCGGCCGAGTCGTTCAGTGAAGTGCTGATTGGAAAAATGTTTGAAAGATTGAAAACCTGCGTGCCGTTACGATACTGGCGGTATGCCGCAGAGTCTGAGAGTGATAAAGAAGAGGGCAGAACGCCGCCCACTTCCCTGCATTAGAGGAGCAACCGGGACAGCAGGCAAACAAGCCCTTGCTGTCCGGGTTGGCTCTCCATGCTTTACAGCAAGGTGGGATAATCTTGCTGAACCATATGACGCACACGCACCGCGTCTGCAAAACGGGTCAACCCGCCATCGGCATTGAGCAGTACGACGGCAACCGGGCGATTATCCATTTCAGTCATCATGACCAGGCAGTCGCCTGCTTCACGGATATAACCTGTTTTGGAGATGTGGATGTTCCAGTTGCTGTTGCGGATCAGGCGGTTGGTATTGCGATAGCGCTGTTCGCGACCATTGCTGGTCACGATTTGGTATTTATCGCTGGTTGTATATTCTCGAATAAGGGGCTGCTGATGCACCGCCTGCATCAGACGCACCAAATCGCGGGGAGAGGCGACATTCTGCGGCGACAGCCCCGTGGGCTCTACAAAACGGGTTCGGGTCATGCCCAGTTGGCGCGCCTTGGCATTCATTTCGCGAACAAATGCGTCCATGCCGCCCGGGTAGGTTCGGCCTAGCGCATGAGCCGCCCGGTTTTCCGAGGACATCAAGGCCAGATGCAGCAATTCGCTGCGTGTCAATATAGTGCCGACGGATAGTCGTGAGGATGATTTTTTCACCCGATCAATATCATCTGCCGTAATGATAATCTGTTCGTTCATATTCAGATTGGCAGTGGTAATGATCAGCGCGGTCATCAGTTTGCTGATTGACGCAATGGGTCGGATCACATCGGCGTTTTTGGAATAAAGAATGCGGTTATCAGTCAGGTCAACTACATAGGCGACCTGGGAACGGACGATGCCGCCATTATCGGCCTGGCCGACAACGGTGCTGGCCAGCGGAAGGGCATCATAGGTCTGGCTGCCGTCATCTTCCTGGGCGAAACCGGAAACGGGTACAATAGAACCAGCGGCCAGCACGACGGCCAGACATGCGGTCAGGGTTTTTCTAAGATATTTTTGCATAGGTTCGTCACGGACAAATTAGATCAGGGTCAGCGCAATTATAAATAAGATTTGAAAAAAAATATATTTATTAATGAGTTAGAGGCGATATCTAAATTTACTGTTAAGTATACCGCATAGACGCCATCTTGCGTTTTAGCGCAGCTATAAGCGACGAAGCAAGATAATAGATATAAATTCGGTTATATTTGGCTAAATCGCACTAAATTGTATCAAATATTTTCCTGACAAAAATAAATAAAAAACAGGTAATTTCTCCTTGAAGCGCCAGGGTAAATATCGCAATTGCATGGTTATTGCGCATGAGATGGGGCCAGGGGCGATAAAATAACGCTTTCCTGTTCAGGCAATTTTCATTTACTCCGGTTTTTATTGTGTCAGATACTCAACATCAACACCAAATTGCATACGGCTGTGCCGCCTTGACTCCGTTTCAGAAAGAGCGACTGCTTGCGGCGCTAGCCCAGGCCGGATTGCCTGTGCAGGACGTGGCTGCCCGTTACGAGCACCACGTTTTTATTAGCGGCGCCATGTCGCAGGGCGATCAACAACGGTTGAGCCAGTTGCTCGATTACGGTACTACACAGGCAAGCGCGCCGGCGCAGGATGCGCTGGTGCTGCGAGTACTGCCACGTCTGGGTACGCTGTCACCATGGGCCAGCAAGGCTACCGATATTGCCCACAATTGCGGTTTATCGGCAGTTCGGCGCATAGAGCGGGGTATTGAATACCGCTTTATACCGAAAAAAGGGTTGCTGGGCGCCAAAAAGCTTACGCAGGAACAACTGTCGCAGATCGCAGCGCTTGTTCATGACCGGATGACAGAGACCGTGGTGGATTCGGCCTTTGATGCTTCAATATTAATGCAAACCTTGCCTGGCAAGCCGCTGGCGCAAATTGCCGTTCAGGCTCGTGGCCGGGTTGCGCTTGAGCAGGCTAATGAGAGCCTGGGACTGGCGTTATCGCCCGTGGAAATAGATTATCTGCTGACCTCGTTCAGCGAGCTGGGGCGCGATCCTACTGATGTCGAATTGATGATGTTTGCACAGGCAAACAGCGAGCATTGCCGTCATAAGATTTTTAACGCCAGTTGGGAAATTGATGGCGAGAAAAAAGAAGATACCCTGTTTGGCATGATCCGCAAGACACATGCGGCGCAGCCCAAGGGAACAGTGGTTGCCTATTCGGATAATGCCGCGGTGATGGAAGGCGGAGTGGCAAGCCGGTTCTATGCCGGGTTCAGTGCGAAGGACCACGCTACGGCGGCGCCCAAGTATGGAAGCCAGACGCGTCTGACCCATACTCTGATGAAAGTGGAAACGCACAATCACCCAACGGCAATTGCGCCATTCCCGGGTGCGGCCACCGGCGCCGGCGGGGAAATCCGCGATGAAGGGGCCACCGGGCGTGGTTCCAAGCCCAAAGCAGGCCTGACCGGATTTACCGTATCCAATCTGAATCTGCCGGATATCGCTGAATCGCGTGAGACCAGGCCTTATGGGCTGCCTGACCGAATTGCCAGCCCGCTTGACATCATGATTGAGGGGCCTATTGGTGGCGCTGCATTCAATAACGAATTTGGCAGGCCCAATTTGCTGGGCTATTTCCGTACCTTCGAACAAACGGTCGACGGGGTGCGTTGGGGGTATCACAAGCCGATTATGATCGCAGGCGGCCTGGGCAGCATTGATGCTGCGCTTACCCATAAAGACGTCATACCGGGACAGGCGCTGCTGATTCAGCTTGGCGGACCGGGTATGCGTATCGGCATGGGAGGCAGCGCGGCTTCGTCCATGAGCGCCGGCGCCAATACTGCGCAGCTTGATTTCGATTCAGTCCAGCGCGGCAATCCAGAGCTCGAGCGTCGCGCTCAGGAAGTGATCGATCGCTGCTGGCAATTGAAAGAAGATAACCCGATTATTGCGATTCATGATGTGGGCGCGGGCGGCTTGTCCAATGCGTTTCCCGAACTGGTCAATGATGCCGGTCGCGGCGCGATTTTCGACTTGCAACGGGTTCATCTGGAAGAGTCCGGCCTGTCGGCTGCAGAAATCTGGAGCAATGAAGCACAGGAGCGCTACGTACTGGCTATCCTGCCCGAAGACCTATCTCGTTTCGAGGCGATTGCCGTGCGCGAACGCTGCCCGTTTGCCGTCGTGGGAGTAACGACGACGGAGCGCCATTTGAAAGTCTCTGATGGCCAGGGCTTGCCAGGATTCTGCGAGCCGCAGGCGGCAACGCAGGCCGATGGCCCTGCGCCGGTGGATGTGCCAATGGACGTTATTCTGGGCAAACTGCCCCGTATGAAACGCCAGGCTGAACACAAGGCACGAACGTTGGTGCCAATGGATGTCACCGGATTGGATCTGGCCGATATTTCACTACAGGTCATGCGCCACCCGACGGTAGCCAACAAGTCATTTCTGATTACCATTGGCGATCGCACTGTGGGCGGCCTGTGTTCAAGAGATCAGATGGTCGGCCCATGGCAGGTGCCCGTGGCTGACTGCGCAGTCACGCTGGCCGACTATGAATCGGTGCGCGGAGAGGCCATGGCGATGGGCGAACGTACGCCGTTGGCTATCGGCAATGCGCCGGCCTCAGGCCGCATGGCGGTTGCCGAGGCGCTTACCAATCTTGCTGCAGCCGATGTCGTCACGCTGGAAGACATCAAGCTATCCGCCAACTGGATGGCCGCCTGCGGCTTCGAAGGCCAGGATGCCGCACTGTTTGATACGGTAAACGCCGTGTCAACACTATGTCAGGCTATTGGCCTGTCCATCCCGGTGGGCAAGGATTCATTGTCCATGCGGACACGCTGGGATGATCAAGATCAGCCCAAAGAGGTCGTTGCACCGGTTTCGCTGGTTGTGACGGCTTTTGCGCCGGTGACCGACGTACGTAAAACCCTGACGCCGCAATTGGTGACAGACCAGGGCGAGACTGCGCTGATTTTGCTTGATCTTGGGCAGGGACGACAGCGCCTGGCCGGCTCGGTGTTGTCAAATGTGATTGATCAGTATGGTACCGACGTTCCCGATCTGGACGATCCGACGCTGCTCAAAACCTTTTTCCTGACCATCCGCTCGCTGGTCGAGCGCGGGTTGATCCTGGCCTATCATGACCGTTCGGATGGCGGCCTGCTTGCTACGGTAGCCGAGATGGCCTTTGCGGGCCACGTAGGTGTTTCCATCAACCTGGACATGTTGACGTTTGACGAGACCTCTGCTGATTGGGGGGATTATAAAATTCGTCCCGAACAGGTGGCGGTACAGCGCGATGAGTTGACGGTCAAGGCGCTGTTCAATGAGGAAGCCGGTGCTGTCATTCAGGTGCGCTCCGAACAGCGAGATCTGGTGCTGCAGGCCCTGCGCGAAGCCGGGCTGTCCCGTATTTCAAATGTAATCGGAGCGCCGAATACCTCTGACCTGATCGAATTTTACCGCGATGGTCGCCGTATTTTCGGTCTGAATCGCATCGAATTGGGCAAGGCCTGGAGCCAGGTTACCTACGAAATCATGAAACGGCGCGATAATCCGGCCAGTGCCCTGGCCGAGTTCAACAACTGGGACGAGCGCGAAGATCCCGGGCTGAACGCTGTTATTGGCTTTGACCCCCAGGAGCCGCTGGCCGCGCCTTTTATTTCAAGTGGCATACGTCCCAAAATTGCCATCTTGCGCGAACAGGGCTGCAACAGCCAGGTAGAAATGGCCTGGGCCTTCGATA
>JBOIGK010000044.1:0-2879 GCA_050742695.1 Advenella sp.
ATGCGCTGCAATAACATGCGCTCTCCTTCAGGCGGACGGGGAATCATCCGAAATTTGCGCGCTGGTTCGGCCGAATCGGCGTTCACGCCCACGATACCACTCGATGGCCCGATCCATGTCCTTGGCGGCGAAATCAGGCCAGTAACAGTCGGTAAAATATAATTCGGTATAGGCCAGTTGCCAGACAAGAAAATTTGAAATGCGGCTCTCGCCACCTGTGCGAATGAACAAATCGGGCTCGGGAGCCCAGTTCATGCAAAGATACTCGCTGAGCATCTGCTCGGACACCTGCGCTGTATCCTGGGCCAATTCAGGGTGTGCCAGCAACATTTTGCGAAATGCCTGCAGGATATCCCAGCGTCCGCCGTAGTTGGCGGCGATGGTCAGCGTCAGTCCGCTGTTGCCACTGGTAGTGGCTTCGGCATCCCTGATCAATTTCTGCAGATAGGGCTCGAACGGCGACAGATCGCCTACCACCCTTAGTCGGACATTATTGCTGTTTAAGCGGGAGACTTCCTTTTCCAGCGCCTGCACAAAAAGCTTCATCAGCAGCGACACCTCTTCTTGCGGCCTGCGCCAGTTTTCGGAACTGAAGGCAAACAAGGTCAGGTAGTCAATACCATTGGCGCCGCAATATTCCACAACCCGTCGCACCGCCTGCACGCCCTTGGCATGACCCGCTGTCCGCGGCATGAACCGGCGTGTCGCCCAGCGCCCGTTTCCGTCCATGATGATTGCAATATGCCTGGGAATGTTGCCAGTCTCTGGAACGCAGAGTGTGGAACTTGGATTCATGAGTTGATCTATTCAGTTAAAAACAATGCCGTCGGAAAGGTGCCGGCACGATCAAACCGTCATGATTTCGGCTTCTTTCTGTGTCACGACCTTGTCGATTTCGGCAACAAAGCGGTCCGTCATTTTCTGGATGACATCCTGGGCGCGACGATCGTCATCTTCAGAAATTTCCTTGTCCTTGAGCA
Source organism: Advenella sp. (assembly GCA_050742695.1). GTDB lineage: Bacteria > Pseudomonadota > Gammaproteobacteria > Burkholderiales > Burkholderiaceae_B > Advenella. Next base: position 981 of record JBOIGK010000044.1, read on the forward strand.
ATTTCTTGAAGCTATCATTTGCATCGCGGCGCAGGTTGCGCACCGCAATCTTGGCATCTTCGCCTTCGCTCTTGACCACTTTGGCCAGATCACGGCGACGCTCTTCGGTCAGGGCCGGCATGGGAACGCGGATCGTCTCGCCCATGGATACCGGATTCAGACCCAGATCGGACTCGCGAATCGCCTTTTCAATCGGGCCGGCCATCTGTTTTTCCCAAGGCTGGACACTCAGTGTACGTGCATCAACAACATTGACTGCGGCGACCTGGCTGACCGGCACCGGAGAGCCGTAATAGTCCACATTGACCTGATCCAGAATGCCGGCGTGCGCGCGGCCCGTACGGATTTTGGACAGGTTTGTTTTCAGGGTGTCCAGTGATTTGTTCATGCGGCTCTCGGCCGACTTCTGCAATTCGGAGATACTCATTTCTTTCCTTTATACGTGTACAAGCGTGCCTTCATCTTCACCGCAAATTGCGCGGGCAAGCGCGCCGGGTTTGTTGATATTGAACACCTTGATAGGCAGTTTCTGGTCGCGACAAAGCGCAAACGCTGTGGCATCCATGATTTCCAGGCGACGCGTAATCACCTCGTCGAAACTGATGCGGGCATAGCGCGTTGCGGTAGGATCCTTGTTTGGATCAGCTGAATAGACACCATCGACCTTGGTCGCTTTCAGGACGATCTCTGCGCCTATTTCTGCGCCGCGCAAGGCGGCAGCGGTGTCAGTCGTGAAAAACGGATTACCGGTCCCGGCCGCGAAAATGACGACTTTTTTCTCTTCCAGGTAGCGCAGCGCCTTGGGACGGATGTAGGGTTCGATGACCTGGTCAATATTCAGGGCTGACTGCACCCGGGTGATCACGCCATGCGCCTTGAGCGCATCCTGCAGCGCCAGCGCATTCATTACGGTGGCCATCATGCCCATATAGTCGGCGGTTGCGCGATCCATGCCCTGGGCGCCGGGCGCTACGCCCCGGAAAATGTTGCCGCCACCGATCACAATGGCCAGCTCCACGCCCATGCGCGAGACTTCAGCGATTTCACCGGTCATGCGATTGATAGTGCTGCGGTTGATACCGTAGGCGTCGTCGCCCATTAACGCTTCACCCGAAAGTTTTAGAAGCACACGTTTGTATTTGCTGCTCATGGCCGAACTACCTTTGAAAATTGACACGCTATTGTAACCACTCTGGCTATGACATTTACGGAATTCAAAAAGAATCCCCTTAAAAGGGGATTCTTTGAACTGACAACCCGTATGTGATCAGGTGGCCTGTATTTGACGACTGCATTATTGCCGGTCACATTCGCATACACTACTGCAAAACATGACCGCAATAACGAGAAGTTAGTTACCGGCAGCTGCGGCAGCCACTTCTGCAGCAAAGTCGGTCGTTTTCTTCTCAATGCCTTCACCAACAACAAACAGAGAGAAGCGATTGATGCCGCTTTTTTTCTCTTTAAGCATTTGCTCAACGCTTTGCTTATCGTTCTTGACGAAAGGCTGGCTCATCAATGTCACTTCCTTGAGGAATTTGGCGACAGAACCTTCGACCATTTTGGCAACAATCTCGGCAGGTTTGCCTGACTCGGCCGCTTTCTGTTCGGCAACAGAGCGCTCGGCATCGATATCAGCCTGAGCAACACCAGAAGCGTCCAGCGCTTTAGGCTTGGTAGCAGCAACGTGCATGGCCAGGTCTTTACCCACTTCGGCATCACCCTTGTAGTCAACCAGAACACCAATGCGGCCGCCATGAACATAACTGGCCAGTTGGTCTTCGGTTTCAAAACGGGTGAAGCGGCGAATGGCCATATTTTCACCAACTTTGCCGACCAGCGCAGCGCGCGTCGTTTCAACCGTGCCCTCGCCCATCGGCAAGTCGGCCAGGGCCGCAA
>JBOIGK010000045.1:0-8386 GCA_050742695.1 Advenella sp.
TCCTTCGAGCACCAGCAATTCCGCCCCTTCAACAAACTGACTGAAGATCCGGGCGCCGGCCGCAAGCTTCACGAGCGACACCTGCTCACGCTCGTCAGTGAACAAAACGCAGGACTCTCCTTCTGCGCGTCTGATCCAGGTAGAAGGTTCGCGCGTGTTGATTCGCACGCTGCGGCGCTCACTTTCTGGCATTTGCCGCAGCTTTACAAATATAGTGGCGCCCTCAAGGGTAAACGGCTGATGGGCGGAATTGGGCGGATTACGCAAGTACCAGCCCGCCGGGTAATCGCCGTTTTCGTCAGAAAACGTTCCTGACAGCACCAGAATTTCTTCGCCTCCCGGATGTTGATGCCCTGGAAAACGGGACGCAGGCGCATAGCGTACGATGCTGGTCGCCCTGGCTTTCTCTTCACCGACCCGATCCAGCATCACGCGCTCTACACCGGGCTGCGGCGAGGCAACCCACTGGTACTGCTGCGGCAACACGGCAGCACGCTGTAAAAAATTGGAATGTATCAACATAGCTCAAGGGCGAAAAGTATTCATGGAAAAAATCAGGCAATACCGTGGATCCGGGCGATCGGCTCAGCATCCAGCAACAGCTTGAGTTGACCGACGATTATTGTTTCCTAACAATGTGCTTTGCAGATAAGCACCCGCAGTATCATGGCTGTCGAAACCATGGAAGAACTCAATCTCCTCGTAACACACTTGCAATTTTATCAGCTCGGTTTCTGCTATTGAGCAAGGTGAGGCTGCTGAACGCTATAAAACCGCGGAGTGAATAATCGTGTTGAAAGCTATTCGCGCAGGGCAAGAAAAACCAGGAAGGACAGCGTAAGGTTGCCAGTCAGGATCATGCCAAGCGATGTATAAACGGGAAAAGGGAGAGTCGCAGCAATACTGATGGACAGAGCGGCACACCCCATCTGCAGGAACCCCAACAGCGCCGAAGCGGCCCCTGCATGCCATGCGAAGGGCTGTAACGCAATGGCAGTGCCGAGTGGATTGATAAGCCCCATTCCCAGCAGAAATACAATCAAGGCTGCAGAGAAAAAGAAAATATCTTCTTTACCAAGTAATAAGGCGACGCTGCCCGCTAACGCAACAATGATCCCCGTGCGCGCCACTGGCCCTGACCCCCGTATTTTGGCCAATCGAGGTGCTAATAAACCTGCGCCAAACACGACAAAAACGATTGATGCAAAGAACAGGCCCAGTTCAAACGGCGAGAAGTGGAATCCGGCCATCAAAATTGCCGGCGCCATCGCAAAGAATGCGTACAACGCGCCGATGACAAGACTCACGGAAAGAGCTGGAGTAGTAAAGCGTCGGTCGATCAGCAGTTGCCAGTAGATTCTCAATATTGCCCAGACCGATAGGGTCGAGCGCTTGTCAGCCCCATGTGTTTCTCCCAGCTTTGAATTGTAGTAAAAAGCGAGTAAAACGGCCAACACCCCCACAAACCCGAACGTTGCCCGCCAGCCCAGCCAACTATTGAACATGCCACCCAGGAGTGGTGAAAATCCTGGTGCGGCAGCCATCGCGATCATGGTGAGCGACAGCGCACGCGCAAGCTCTTGCCCATCGAACAAGTCGCGGGCGATAGCCCGGGACAGTACGGACGTAGCACAAACGCCTAGCGCCTGAATGATCCGGCCACCGATCAACTGTGGCAGTGTGCTGGCCACTGCGCAGACCAGACAGCCGATGATAAAGATGGCTAGTCCGAAGAGCACCAGGCGCTGGCGCCCGAAGCGATCGGACAGCGGGCCGACAAACAACTGGCCCAACGCGAAGGCCAGGAAGAAACTGGTCAGCGTCGCACTCAACTCCCTGACCGAGACGCCAAGATCCTTGCCCAGTTCAGGAAATGCAGGAAGGATAATGTTGGTGGCCAACGCCCCCAGTGCCGCCAGCGCGGCCAGCAGGAACAGCACGCTGGCCGTGAGCCTTTGCTCACTAGGCGGACAGCGTGCTTGCGATGATGTACGTGTTACGTTGGTATTGCTCACTAGCTCGACGCCTTAAGCGCTGGGTAATCCACATAGCCTTCGGCCCCGCCACCGTAGAAGGTGGCTCGGGCGTAGGCGTTGAGGTCAGCGCCCCGACGCGCACGCTCGGGCAAGTCCGGGTTGGCGATAAACAGCCGTCCGAACGCAATGGCGTCCGCCCCACCAGCTTCGATTGCGGCAGCCGCGGTGTCAGGTCTGTAGTTGCCCGCCGCGATCAGGACGTTCGGCCAGTGCGGGCGGAACAGTTCCGATGTAAAGGGCACATTCTGATGATCCACTTCAGCCTGGCCCGCACCGCTAGCCCGGGGCTCGATCAGATGCAGATACGCCAGATCCAGTGCCGCCAATTGCTCGATAAGGTACGTATAGAGAGGCAATGGATCATCCTCGCCACTACCGTTAGCCACACCGAATGGCGATAACCGGATGCCGACACGATCAGCCCCGAAAACGGTTGAGACCGCCGCAGCAATCTCCAGCACGATGCGGCAGCGATTCTCAATCGACCCACCATAGACGTCGGTACGCTGGTTGCTCCGGCTCTGCAAAAACTGCTCCAATAGGTAGCCGTTGGCCGCGTGGATCTCCACGCCATCGAAACCGGCTTGCTGCGCATGCCGTGCCGCCTGGGCATAGTCATCGATGACCGAAGCGATTTCTGCCGTTTCCAATGCTCGAGGTGTTTCGAAGGGTGCTCGTTCAAATGTAGCTGTGAATGCATTACCCGGGGCGGCAATGGCGGACGGGGCCACCGGCAATTGACCACCCAGAAGCGACGAATGCGAGATACGCCCGACATGCCACAATTGCAGAAAGATCAGGCCATCTTGTGAATGAACCGCTTCCGTTATCGCTTTCCAGCCAGCGATCTGCTCCTCGCTGTGGATGCCAGGCGTTGCCGGCATTCCCTGCCCGGTGCGTGAAATCTGCGAGCCTTCCGTAATGATCAGCCCACCCTGCGAGGCGCGCTGACGATAGTACTCCACGTTAAGCGCATGGGGAATATTGCCGGGCTGAGCCGCCCGCATGCGGGTCAACGGGGCCATGACCAAGCGGTGCTTCAAATCCAGGGACCCGAGGCGTAAAGGAAAAAACAATGTCTGCGTCATGCTGTCGTCCATCAAAAGTTGTACAAATAGATAGCAATTACTCTGCTGGGTCTCTCTCCGGACCGCTATCAAGGTTTTCAATACAAGTATCAAGCAAATCATGCAACGCGGCGACACGCTCCACACCCAACCGCTCGTTGAGTGCCGTTTGTGCCGATTTCCATGCGCGCTGTCCTTCGGCCTGCTTCATACGCCCCACCTCGGTTGCTTCGACCAGACGGCTGCGTGCATCCTTGCCTGCGACGATCGCCAACAAGCCCTGCGTAGCCAGCGGCTGCATATTGCGCGTCAAGGTCGACGCATCCATCCGCATGAGCCTGGCCAGATCGACTGGTTGAATAGGACCTAGCCGGACGACGTGCGACAGCAAGGCATATTGCGTATTCTTGAGCCCCGTCTCGGCGATATAGCCATCGTAATGACGCGTCACCATGCGCGTAAGTTGGCGAAGTTTCAGGTTGGTACACCCCTGCGGCTTGATTGAATTCTTCATATCATGTATTGTACCTACAACTATTGTATATGCAACCTTTTTATTAATGCAGGAGTGGCTGATGAATGTTGATCAGATGGTGGCGTGCTGGGAAGCGGACGAAGAGCGTGTGCGAGCGCGGTGGAGTGCGCCTGGTGCCGGGCCTAAAGTACAGACCGTTGGGCTCTCGGGGATGCAACTGTTCGAGGCGATCTTCGCCGGTGACTTGCCACCAGCGCCAATGGGCGCCACGCTCGATTTCGTACCGATTCACATGGAGCCAGGTGTCGCGGTCTTTCAAGGCCGGCCGCAGCGCCGGCACTACAACCCACTAGGCACCGTACATGGGGGCTGGTTCGCCACGCTGCTTGATTCGGCGGTTGGATGTGCTGTGCACTCGATGCTGCCCGCCGGCAAAGGCTACACCACTTTGGAGCTCAAGGTAAACATGGTCCGCGCCCTGACTGATGGGGTTCCGCTGATACGCGCCGAAGGCAAAATCATCCACGCGGGACGACAAGTAGCGACGGCCGAAGGCCGCCTCGTCGGCCCGGACGGCAAACTGTACGCGCATGCGACCACGACATGCCTGATCTTCGAGCAATCTGCACCGGGCTAAGTGGAAAACGCCGCCTACGCTGGACACGCCAGCAGCTTCGGATCCCGCCAAACCTGCATTACCTATGTGATGTTCAACGAAAAACCGATCTGTGGAAAGAGGTATGACTACTGATACGCATGTCACTGCCCCCACCGATTTAGCCAGGGTATCACACTCGAAACGCTCTCAAAGGACACAGACCATGCCACTCTATCTCGACGACATCATGCCAGGCCAGCGATTTAACGGCACCACGCGTATACGCATAGACGAAGCTCGCATCAAGACGTTTGCTGCCGAGTTCGATCCCCAGCCATTCCACTTAGACCAGGCCGCTGCCGATGCTTCGATCTTCCGTGGCCTGGCCGCCAGCGGCTGGCACACTGCAGCAGCGACGATGCGACTGCTGGTAGAAAGCGAATTCAATCCGGCAGGTGGCATCGTCGGTGCTGGCTTCGATGAGCTGCGCTGGCCGCGTCCCTTGCGAGCAGGCGACGAACTACGGGTGGAGAGCGAAGTTCTGGAAGTCCGCCCCTCGGAATCCCGGCCATATCAGGGGCTGGTTAAGCTGCGCATCATCACGCTCAACCAGAATCAAGAGCCCGTACAGATTTCCGTAGGCAACGTCATGGTCCCGCGCCGCCGGGAACCAGAAGACCAACAGGACTGTCCTTAAGCGCTTAACAAGGAGAGATTTTGCATGCTACCGCAAGGGCGAGCCAGGCCGTGCAGAGGGTTCCGCGGTAAGGTGTTCCAGCCAGAGAATTGCGCGCAGCGCACGCAGGTGCTGGACACGGTTATTGACATCGTCGAGGAACTAGGCGTGACTCCGGGCCAGGTCGCCATTGTCTGGGCCGAGGCAGCTGCGCTCAGGGTTGTTGCCTGAACTACCTCATCATCTGGACTTCGAATCCGCTTGCTTTTGCAACGTCGCTTGATGAAAGGCGTCCGCGAACTCGTCGGAAAATATCTCTGCAAGCGATCTGCGCAAGGCTGCAGCGCGATCAGCCCCATAAGCAGCTTCGAAGCTGTTTTGAGCTGCACGCCAGAGCAGGTTCGACTCGGCCAGTTTCGTTCGTCCCGCATCAGTCAATTCTATGCGTCGGCTGCGACCATCCGATGCGTCGCGCTTTTGCACCACGTAACCGTCCCGCTCCAGCGGCTTGATATTGTGAGCCAGGGCTGAACGATCAAGCACCATGGCGTGAGCAAGCTCGGTCATTGTCGGACTGCCTGCACGTTCTATATGCACTAGCGCTGAGCGTTGAGATACGCTCAGTTTACATGGCGCGAGCACCGAGTCATAAAGCTGCGTGACACGACGGGTTGCCTTACGTAAAACAGCACCATTGCATACAAGTGGGTCTTTCACACGGGTTGGTGACGACATATCGATCGGCTCCTTTGGAGCTGTGCTTTCTACTTGAACAGCAGTCTTTGGTGATTGATCTGCACAGCAAATTTCCTTGACATATATTAGCATATGCAACTATATTGATCTAAAATACTTGCATATGCCTGTACTTTTGGAGCTTCCGCGATGCATCAGCCTTCGAGCACTTCATGAATACATTATCGCCCTCGATACGAGTGCACACACGGCATATTGTCAGCCCACGTTTGACTCGGATGCTCACGGCCCCCATCTTGCCTACCCTGCTGCGAATGAGCTGGCCAAACGTGCTAATGATGCTCTCGCTGGCTTCAACCAGCCTGATTGAAATGTGGTTTCTGTCCAAGCTGGGCACCGACGTCCTCGCTGGGGTTGGCGTGGTCATTCCTGTGCTCATGCTGATGCAAAACATGTCACAAGGCGCGATGGGCGGTGGCATATCAGCGGCTGTCGCGCGAGCGTTGGGCGCCGGAGATTCTGCTCTGGCAAATTCGCTGGCACGCCATGCCGTCGTATTAACGGCAGCGATCGGGCTTGTATTCACCGTCTTACTTGTGGCGTTCAGTTCACCCCTGTTCAGCGCCCTTGGGGCCCAGGGTGCTTCGCTGGATGCTGCGATGACATATGGGCATATCGTTTTTGCCAGCCTGATCCCGCTTTGGATCATGAGCGCCTTGGCCAGCGTGATCCGCGGTACAGGCAACATGCTGCTGCCAGGAACCGTTATCTGTGGCGGCGCAATGCTTTTGATCCCGCTATGCGCGGCGCTGATCTTCGGATTTGGTCCGATTCCTGCACTTGGCGTCGCCGGCGGCGCCCTGGCTCTGGCCATCTACCATACTTGCGGCGCGCTCGTACTAGGCTGGTATTGCCTCAGTGGTCGCAACCCGGCGCGACTGGTCCGTGGGCCTCTACATTGGGCTCCGATGCGCAACATCCTTACAGTCGGGGGGCTGGCCTGCCTGAATCCACTATTCACCAACGGACTGATTGCCACGACCACCGCCATTGTGGGGGCCTATGGAGGAACGCAAGCGCTGGCCGGCTATGCTACGGCCATCCGCCTGGAGTACGTCCTCATTCCGATCGCCTTCGGATTGGGCGCGCCCATGGTGGCATTGGTCGGAGCCAACATCGGCGCTGGTCAGCCCGGGCGCGCTCGTAATATCGCGCTGGTTGGCGGGGCGATTGCGTTCGCGGTCGGCTCCTCTGTCGGGCTTGCCGCTGCTGTTTGGCCGCAGGCCTGGCTCGGACTGTTCGGTGCGGATGAGCGCTTATTAGAAACCGGTTCGTATTATCTACGCATCGTCGGTCCGTTTTATGGCTTCTTCGCCATGGGGTTTTCGCTCTATTTCGCCTCCCAGGGCGCGGGCCGCTTAAAGTGGCCGCTTCTGGCCGGCGCATTGCGCCTGTTTTTATTCGCAGGACTGGGCTGGGTCGTGCTTGCCACGACAGGGTCGTTGACCGCCTTCTTCGCAATGGGGGCATTAGCGATGGCGCTGTATGGGCTTTGCATTTTGTGGGCCGTGAGCGCCGGTCGCTGGTTTGAGCGCAATTGAGCGAAGTACCTAATACGTCATTTATCAAATCTTCGAAGACCGTTTTTTACTATAGTGAGGGTAGCATGAGAATTCTTGTCGTTGGGGCCGGTGCTATCGGCGGATATTACGGTGCAAGACTGCTGCAGGCAGGCGCCGATGTCACCTTTTTAGTACGACCCCGCCGTGCCGCATACCTTGCATCTAACGGACTGTATGTCTACAGCGAGTTGGGTAATTTCAGTGGCCCCGTTGCCACGATCTCACGCCAGGAGCTGGAGCCAAACTACGATCTGGTCTTGCTCAGTTGCAAATCCTACGATCTCGAAAACACACTGCAGGACATCGCTCCCGCACTGAGCGATTCCACTGCCATCCTTCCATTTCTTAATGGGCTTTCCGTTTACGATCGGTTAGACCAGATGTTTGGCCGCGCCAGAGTACTGGGCGGCGTGGCGTACATTGCTGTCATGCTGGATCCAGACGGCAGCATTCGTCATTTTGGCGGCACTGACGTGGTCATTACCGGCGCACGTTCGGATAGCGCGATACGTGTCGCGCAGGCGTTTCATGCAATAATCAGGCAATCTCCAGGCACGCGCAGTCTTTCTGCCAACGTGGACGAGATACTCTGGAACAAGTGGGTCATGCTCGCTTCTGGTGCCGTAATGACCTGTCTGATGCGCGGAACAGTGGGAGACATCCTTGCCACAAATGACGGTCCGGGGTTGATGGTTCAGGCTATGGCTGAATGCCGCGCAGTCGCCAATGCAGAAGGCATCCAGTTTTCCACAGACGACGTGCAGCGACTGGAAGCCCGTCTTCTTGACAGACAATCAACCTGGGCGGCCTCAATGATGCGCGACATCAGCCAGGATGCGCCGCGTATAGAGGCGCAGGCCATTGTGGGCGATATGCTGATGCGAGCCGGACGCCATGATTTGCAAACGCCTTTGCTCAGAGTGGCATATTGTCACTTGCAGGTTTACCAACGTCGCCACGATACACTTGAAGCGCGCTGACCCCAGGGATTTACCGGAGCCCAGGCGCCTCAAGGTAGCCGGAATGCTGATTATTTCACCGCTATACTGGCGCTTTTGGCGAGCTTTACCCAGAACTTGTCCTCTTCGACCAGGAACTTGTCGAAGTCTTCCGGCGATTTCGACATCGATGTTTCAGTACCTTCCCGCGCTAAAGCCGCCTTTACCTCCGGTTGAGCCATAGCATAGGTTGCTGCCTCGTAGAGCTTCTTCACTAC
>JBOIGK010000046.1:0-9514 GCA_050742695.1 Advenella sp.
AATATGGCTACTGCCCCGCATGACTGTAAAACGATGCGCAGTCAAATTAATGGTAGCATGACTCGCATATTTGTCAAGGCGCTTTAACCTGCAAAAAATTTCCGGTTTATGTCTTGGTTATTATATCAGTTGTAATAATGCGATCCTGTTTTCATCTTCTGCCCGGAACTTGTTTTATGAGTATGCCATTGTCCCAAGATTTTCTGCCGACCGCCGACGGTCACCAACTGTACTATGCCGAATTCGGCAATATTCGGGCGCCTGCCGTGGTCGTTCTGCATGGTGGTCCGGGCAGTAGCAGCAACCTTGCCATGCTGGACTGGTTCGACCTCAGGCGCTGGCGGGTGGTGCTGTTTGACCAGCGCGGTAGCGGCAAAAGCCTGCCCACCGGAAGTCTGGAACATAATACAACAGCGCACCTGGTTCATGATATTGAGCAACTGAGACAGCATCTGGCCATTTCAGCGTGGACCGTCGTGGGTGGCTCGTGGGGGGCATACCTGGCCCTGGCTTACGCCGCCGGGCATGCGCAACACATTCGGCATCTCGTGTTGCGCGGCACGTTCCTGCCTTCCCGGCTGCAACTGGACTGGTTCTTTCAGCAACTGCAGGCATTGGTGCCGCAAGCCTGGGACAGCCTGACCGAGACCATGAGCGACAGTGAAAAAGAATCGGTTCTGCAGACGCTGGCGTCCAGGCTGCTCGGCAACGATCGCGAGCAAATGTCGGATGCAGCCGAACGCTGGAGCAACTACGAGAACAAGATCATGGCCAGCATGATGCCGGGCAAGAGCCAGCAGCAAGCGTCCAACGGACAGCCGGTTGAGAAAAAACAGGCTGAGGTCCAAGACGCAGCAGCCCATCTGGCTGCCGGTGCACAGCCTCAGGGGAAAGAGGGCGAACGCGAGCAAGGCCAGGCCAGGGCTGCTGCGCGCAATATCCATAAATATCGTATCCAGGCGCACTATTTGCACCACACGGGGTTTATTGATCTGCCTGCGCTACTGGCGCAACTGCGCCAGGCGCCTGTGAAAACCACTTTGCTGCATGGCACGCATGACTGGATATGTCCTGCAGCCAATGTGTATTTGCTGCAGCGCTTCCTTCCCCACGCCGATCTGCGCTGGGTCCCGGGCGGCACGCATACGACGTCCGATCCGCTCATTCTTGCGGCGCTGACAGAGACCATGACCCGGCTATCGGCAGCAACCTGACTTAACAGGCGCCTGTGTATCAGAACAGATTTTCCCGTTGATTCGTCCCACTGATTTGCCCTTGATTTGCAGTTGCCTGACGCGCCCTATGTCTTGACAGACCGGGTGTGGCATCACCTGCGCGGCGCAGTATCTGTATCGAGCCGCGTTCATCTGCTGGCAGGTCATGGCACAGCCTGTATCGTATTCTGAACAACTCCTGATTCGCGTTTTGAGGCGAGCGGCGCAGCACCGTTGTGAAAGCGGAATGGTTCTGCTTCTGCTCGCTGTGTTTTCACGCTTGCCGGCAATCGCTTTCGGTGATTGGCATGGAAGTTGCTTTAGAAGGGGTTAGTGCCTACCCATTCGCAAGATGCATGTATGGGACGGTGGTCGATCAAGTCAGAAGCATTCATAACCAATCCGGAGACACATATGAGTTACAATATTCATCCAGCCGTCAACAATGGCGTTCAGGCTAGTACAGACAATAACTTTACTGGTGGCAAACTGGTTTGCAATTGCGAGACAGACAGGGTCGAAGTGACAGTGAACTCGCAATCGGCACATAATCACCTTTGTGGTTGTTCCAAATGCTGGCGGCCCGCAGGCGCCCTGTTTTCGCAGGTTGCCGTGGTCCCCAAGGAGTCGGTGCAAGTGACGGCCCATGCCGACAAGCTCAAGGTGGTCGACGAGTCGGCAGCCATTCAGCGTCATGCATGCAGCGGTTGTGGGGTTCACATGTATGGCCGTATTGAAAACACGCAGCATCCATTCTATGGGCTCGATTTCATTCATACAGAACGCTCTCCACAGACCGGCTGGTCTGCCCCCACTTTTGCCGCGTTTGTCTCGTCCATTATTGAAACAGGCACCGATCCTGCGGAAATGAATGGTATTCGTGCAAGACTGAACGAACTGGGATTGCCTCCCTATGATGCGCTGTCGCCAGCGTTGATGGACGTTATCGCAACACACGTTGCAAAATCAAAAAAAGCATCTTAAGCAGGAGTTGAAGTAATGGAAACAAAAGCCGCTGTTGCCACCAAAGCCGGAGCGCCGCTGACGATCGAGACCGTCCAGTTGGACGGCCCGCGTGCATTTGAAGTGCTGGTGGAAATCAAGGCATCGGGCGTGTGTCATACAGACATGTTCACGCTGTCCGGTGACGATCCGGAAGGCATTTTTCCGGCTATTCTGGGCCACGAAGGCGCGGGTGTGGTCGTGGAAGTGGGTTCCGGCGTGACCACGCTCAAACCCGGCGATCACGTGATTCCGCTTTATACGCCTGAATGCCGCAATTGCGTATTCTGCCTGTCGCGCAAGACCAATTTGTGCGGCGCCATTCGTGAAACCCAAGGCAAGGGCCTGATGCCCGATGGCACCAGCCGTTTCAAATTGAACGGCAAGGATGTGTTTCACTACATGGGCACGTCCACGTTTTCAAATTACACGGTGGTGCCGGAAATTGCCCTTGCCAAAATCCGCGAAGATGCGCCCTTCGAAAAAGTCTGCTATATCGGTTGCGGCGTCACCACAGGTGTGGGCGCCGTTATCTATACTGCCAAAGTTCAACCCGGTGACAAGGTCATTGTTTTCGGTCTGGGCGGCATTGGCCTGAACGTCGTGCAGGGTGCCCGTATGGCGGGCGCCGATATGATTATTGGCGTGGACATCAATCCGGCACGTGAAGAGCTGGCTCGCAAATTCGGCATGACGCATTTTGTCAATCCGAAAGAAGTCGAAGGCGATATCGTTCCTTACCTGGTGAGTCTGACCAAGGGGGGCGCTGATCACACCTTTGAATGTATTGGTAACGTGAACCTGATGCGTCAGGCGCTAGAGTCCTGCCATAAAGGGTGGGGAAAGAGCACGGTTATTGGTGTGGCAGGTGCGGGGCAGGAAATCTCCACAAGGCCGTTCCAGCTGGTCACCGGTCGCGTCTGGCAGGGCTCTGCCTTTGGCGGCGCCCGCGGTCGTACCGATGTGCCGAAAATCGTGGACTGGTACATGGAAGGCAAAATCAATATCGATGATCTGATCACACATGTCATGCCGATCGAGAAGATCAACGAGGCATTCGATCTGATGCATGCGGGTACCTCAATTCGTTCCGTGGTTACTTTCGACTGATGTGGTGCCAGGTACGCTGCACGTTGCGGCGTACCTGATACTCATAAAAGCGGTATACCTGCTGTGTCGGTATGGCACAACAGCCAAAAAGAAGGGGCTCTCTATATTGAGCCCCTTCGTCATTGCAGTGAACGGTAAAGCCTGGCAGAGGCGCCTTGGATCTGTTAGAAATCAAAACCATAACAATGCGGCTGCATCTACATCGTTTATAAATATAAATACAACGATAAAGACAGTTATAGATATAACGATAATGACAACGAACAACTGGAAAACAAGGCCGTCCGGGGTCCAGGGCCGCCCGGCGTGATACGGACTGACACCGGAAAAACAATCATGTTCTGGTCCACGACTGAATCCGGTGCCACTGCAAACGGGCAGACGTCAGGCCGCAGCAGCCTGCTGCGCATAGATGCTGGCCATCTTTTCCAGCGCTACCGGTTTGATGACAGAGGCACGACCTGCACAGCCAAACGCTTCGAAGCGCTCTTGGCAAATCTGCCGTGCCGCCGCAGTTGCTTCCTTGAAGAATTTGCGCGGATCAAACTCCGCCGTGTCCTGCATCATGCTACGGCGCATTGCGCCTGTCATCGCCAGCCTGATATCGGTATCGATATTGATTTTGCGCACGCCATTTTTGATGCCTTCGCAAATTTCCTCTACCGGCACGCCGTAAGTTTCACGGATGTCGCCGCCATGTTTGCGAATAATGTCCAGCCATTCCTGGGGAACGGAAGAGGAGCCGTGCATGACCAGGTGTGTATTGGGAATGCGCTCGTGGATGGCGCGGATACGGTCAATGGCCAGAATGTCGCCGGTAGGCTTGCGGGTAAATTTATAGGCGCCGTGGCTGGTGCCTATGGCGATGGCCAGCGCATCCACGCCGGTTCGCGCGACAAAATCGGCGGCTTGTTCCGGATCGGTAAGCAGTTGTTCATGCGACAACACCCCTTGGGCGCCGGAACCATCTTCTTCGCCCGCCTGGCCCGATTCGAGCGAGCCCAGACAGCCGAGTTCACCTTCGACCGAGACCCCGACGCAGTGGGCCATATCGGCAACCTGTCGCGTAACAGCCACATTATATTGGTAGCTTGACGGGGTTTTCATATCGGCCATCAGAGAACCATCCATCATTACACTTGAAAAACCGGAGCGGATCGATGCCTGGCAGACGGCCGGGCTGGCGCCATGGTCCTGATGCATGCACAACGGAATATCGGGATAGGACTCAATGGCCGCTTCGACCAATCGGCGCAGGAAAGCTTCGCCGGCATATTTTCGCGCGCCGGCAGAGGCCTGCAGAATGACCGGGCTGTCGGTGCTTGATGCGGCCTGCATGATCGCCTGGATCTGCTCCAGATTGTTGACATTGAAGGCGGGAATGCCGTAACCATGTTCGGCAGCGTGATCCAGCAGTTGACGTAAAGAAACGAGGGCCATGTTGATCTCCTTGGGTAGAGCAGGGGGCGTTAAGTAATAGGAACCCCTGCGAACGAATCGTGTTATGAAGCCTGATCAAGTAATGTGTAAACCGCCTTGCACACTGCCTGCGGGGTGAGGCCGAAATAGTCGTATAGCTGGTCCGCCGGTGCCGATTCGCCAAAGGTGTCGATGCCAATGGCGATGCCGTTATTGACCACACTGCGCCAGAACCAGCTGGAGCCGGCTTCAATACTGACACGTGGCACACCCGGGGCAAGGATCTGATCGCGCCATGCTTGCGGCTGGGCAAAAAACAGTTCTACGCATGGCATGGAAACAACGCGCACCGCAATGCCGTCGTCATGCAAAACCGCCGCGGCTTTGACTGCGATATCTACCTCTGATCCGGTGGCAATGAGGACTGCCTGCGCATGGTCCGCATCCTGCAGAATATAGCCGCCGCGCGCTATCTGCTCGCGTTGCGTCTTCTTGCGGGTAAACGGCGTCAGGTTCTGGCGCGAGAGCATCAGGCAAGCCGGTCCATCTTGCCGCCTCAGTGCCTGCTGCCAGGCGATTGCCGTTTCCTCTCCGTCGCAGGGGCGCCAGACCCGGTTGTTGGGAATGATGCGTAGCGCGCTCAGGTGCTCCACCGGTTGATGGGTGGGGCCGTCTTCGCCCAGTCCGATGGAGTCGTGAGTAAACACATGAATTACGCGCTGTTTCATGAGCGCGGCCATGCGAATCGCATTGCGCGAATAATCCGAGAAGGTCAGAAACGTGCCGCCATAGGGAATGAATCCACCATGCAGGGCAAGCCCGTTCATGACCGCGGCCATGCCGAACTCGCGCACCCCGAAGCTTAAATAATTTCCCTGACCATGATGATTGACCCATACTGAAGATTTGACATTGGTCAGATTCGAGCCACTGAGATCGGCCGAACCACCGAACAGGCCCGGTAGCTCAGGCGTGACGGCTTCCAGCACGATTTGCGACGCCTTGCGGGTGGCAATTTTGCCATGCAGCGCCTCGCTGCTGTCCAATAGACCCTCCAGCGCCAGCAGTGCTTCGTCGGGAACGTCGCCAGCCAGTCGCCGGGCCAATTCCCTGGCGTCTTCCGGATAGCGTGCCTGCCAGCGGTCAAATTGCTGTTGCCAGAGCAACTGCCGGGCTGCCCCTTGTTCGATGGCGTTCCAGTCATCCACAACGTCCTGTGGCAGTTCGAATTCTGCATAAGGCCAGTTTCTTGCCGCGCGCATCGCCGCGATTTCGTCGGCGCCCAGTGGGGCGCCGTGGACCGCATGGCTGCCAGCCTTGGTTGGCGCGCCATGGCCAATATGCGTGCGGCAGCAGATCAGGGTGGGGCGCGCTTGCGCGGCAGGTTGCGACTTTGCCTGAAAAATGGCCGCATCAATCGCCGCTGCGTCATGTCCATCGACATTGGCAATCACATTCCAGTTGTATGCGGCAAAACGGGCGGCGGTGTCGTCGCCGAACCAGCCTGCGACATCGCCGTCAATTGAAATCCCATTGTCATCGTAAAAGCAGATGAGTTTGCCCAGCCCGAGCGTGCCAGCCAGCGAGCACGCTTCGTGGCTGATGCCTTCCATCAGGCAACCGTCGCCGACAAAGACGTAGGTGTAATGGTCCACAATCATATGGCCGGGGTGATTGTAGCGACGAGCCAACAGTTTTTCGGCCAACGCCATGCCCACGGCATTGGCCAGGCCCTGGCCCAGCGGGCCGGTGGTCGTCTCTACACCGGGCGTCAGACCCACTTCAGGGTGGCCTGGCGTGCGTGAATGCAGTTGACGGAACTGTCGAATTTCGCTGAGCGGCAGATCGTAACCGGTCAGGTGCAGCAAGGCGTACAGCAGCATGGACCCGTGTCCATTGGACAGCACGAACCGGTCGCGATTGAACCAGCCGGGGTCGGCTGGGTTATGGGACAGATGGCGCCGCCACAGCACCTGGGCGATGTCGGCCATGCCCATAGGGGCGCCCGGATGGCCCGATTGCGCCTGTTCGACCGCATCGGCAGCCAGAAAACGCAGCGCATCCGCGTGGCGGGTTTCTTCAATGGTTATTTTTTCGGCAAGATTCATCATTGTCTCCTCAGGCCTGTGCGGCGCGTTTCTTGCGTTCCATCATGCGCCAGATAAAAGGGGTAAAGATCAGTTGCATGGCCAGCTCCATCTTGCCGCCGGGTACCACAATCGTGTTGGCCCGCGACATGAACGAGTCGTGGACCATATTGAGCAGATACTGAAAATCGATGCCCTTGGGGTTGGCAAATCGAATGACCACGAAGCTCTCGTCTGGTGCCGGTATGTCTCTTGCAATAAACGGGTTGGATGTGTCCACGCAAGGCACGCGCTGAAAGTTGACATGGGTCAACGAGAATTGCGGGCAAATATGATTCACATAGTCGGGCATGCGACGCAAAATGGTATCTGTGACCGCTTCGGCCGAATAGCCTCGGGTGGATTTGTCACGCCACAATTTCTGGATCCACTCGAGATTGATCACCGGCACCACGCCAACCAGCAAATCGGGATATTGCGCGATATTGATCTTGTTGTGCACGACCGCGCCATGCAGGCCTTCATAGAACAGCAGATCGGTATCGGGCGGAATATCCTCCCAGGCGGTGAAGGTGCCGGGCTCTTGTTTATACGGAGCGGCTTCGCGCGCGTCGTGCAGGTACTTGCGGCGTTTGCCCGAGCCACTTTCGCTGTATGTGCGAAACAGGGTTTCGAGTTCGGCAAACAGATTGGTACCCGGCCCGAAATGGCTGAAATTGGCGTTGCCGTCTTTTTCGGCGGCAGCCTGCCGCTCTTTCATTTGCGCGCGGTCGTAGCGGTGAAAGCTGTCGCCTTCAATGGAAGCGGCGGTCACCCCTTCGCGACGGAATATATTTTCGAAGGTTCGGGTCACCGATGTGGTTCCTGCGCCTGAAGAACCTGTAATTGAAATGATCGGGTGGCGTTCTGACATGATTCTGGCCCTTTGATAAATGAAAGATGGCGTTATTGCCGGCATGGTGCAAAGACGTCTGGCAACGGCGCTGTCGGCCGCTGCCGTCTGCGCGCATGTCGGCTCATAGCATGTTCGACGATTCGGTGAACAAGCTGCGTTCGTGGAAAAGTGGATTGGGCGAGTCGACCCTGCGCGGATGCTTGTGATACTGCTCGATCCGCTCGACTTCATTTTTGGAGCCGAAGATAAAACCGATTCGCTGGTGGATTTCGGTGGGAACGACCTGCATGACCGGCTCATGCCCGGTACTGGCGCGCCCCCCCGCCTGCTCCATAATAAAACCAATAGGATTGGCTTCATATAACAGGCGCAACCTGCCGTTTCGGGCTGGCAGTTTATTGTCCCGAGGATACAGAAACACCCCGCCGCGCATCAGGATCCGGTGTGCTTCAGCAACCAGTGATGCGATCCAGCGCATGTTGAAATCCTTGCCGCGTTCGCCTGTTTTACCGGCAATGCACTCATCAACATAGTGGCGTACCGGTTCATCCCAGAAGCGACTGTTGGAGGTGTTGATGGCAAACTCGTTGGTGTCTTCCGGAACCTTCAGGTTGGGGTGGGTCAGCATGAATTCGCCAACCAGCGGGCAAAGCGTGAAAGCATGTACGCCGTTGCCCACCGACAGCACGAGCATCGTGGACGGTCCATAGATGGCATAGCCGGCAGCCACCTGTTTGACGCCGGGTTGCAGATAGTCTTTGACCGAGGTCGTGCGTCGTGAGTCCGGGGTGCGCAGCACCGAGAAAATGCTGCCGACAGCGACATTCACGTCAATGTTGGATGAACCGTCAAGCGGATCGAACAACAGCAGATACCGCCCGCGGCTATATGGCTTGGGAATGCTGTAAGGTTCATCCAGCTCTTCGGACACCATGCCGGCCAGTTGTCCTCCCCACTGATTTCCTTCGATAAACAGATTGTTGCTCAGAATATCCAGCTTCTTCTGGTCCTCGCCCTGCACATTGGTGGAGTCGGCACTGCCATTGACACCGGCCAGGACGCCGCAGGCGATGGCATGGGAAATTCTGCGGCAGACCAGCGCGATATTGAGTATCACGCTATTGAAGTCTCCACCGGCCTCGGGAAAGCGGCGCCGCTCGTCGATCAGAAACTGGGTCAGGGTAGGTCGTTGCGGTGTTTGCATGAGAGTCTCCTCGATTTGAGTCATTTTCTGGTGCACCTTTGGTGGGCCTTGGGGCACGCCCTTAGCCGGCCTTGAGCAGGGGATCTGCGTGCAGGCATTTGAGCGTGAACAGATCCACCATGGACTGGTGGATGCCGTTGCCTGGCGGCACCGGCAGATCGGGATCGCCCAGGTGTGGCAGCACCAGCATGGCGCCGGTAAAATCCTGGCCTGCGGTGTAATGGGTGGGCGTGATGATGGTTGAAATACCGGCTCGGGCCGCTGCGCGCAAGCCGTTTTCCGAATCTTCAAAAGCAATGCAGTTGGTCGCTTCCACGTTCAGTTCGGCCAGTGCCTGCAGATAGACGTCGGGTTCAGGTTTTTTCTTGCCAGGTGTGCTGGCATCGCAAACCGTCACAAAAAATTTCCTCCAGTCCGACCCCAGGCAGTGATGCAGCAGGGCCTGTACGTTGGCTGCGGTGGTGGTGGTGGCAATGGCTAGCGGTATGCCGGCGCAATAGGCGTCGATAATCAACCGGTGAATACCTGGGCGCAAGGTGACCTGGCCATTGTCAATCAGACGCGCATATTCCTCGGTCTTGAT
>JBOIGK010000047.1:0-4995 GCA_050742695.1 Advenella sp.
ATTCTGTTTGTAATGTCAATAGGTCGTATTATTGAACTATATAGGCAATAATAATGTCCTATTGGTGCGGCGCGCTATCGTGTTCGGGTATCGGGCACGCCGGCGCATGCGGCGCAGACGTTGCGCCAGGATAAAGTCATGGTTTGTTGGCGGCGCGTCTCAGCACCGAAGCGGGCATGCCAGTTTAAGGAGAGGGAAAAATGAGTCAGAAAAGCGGGCCACTGTCGCACGTACGGGTGCTGGACTTAAGTCGCATCATGGCTGCACCGTGGGCAAGCCAGTTGCTGGCAGACATGGGAGCGACGGTCATCAAGGTAGAACGGCCCGGGCAGGGAGATGATACGCGGGCATGGGGGCCTCCGTTTTTACAGGACGGCGCGGGCAACAACACGGCCGAGGCCGGTTACTATCTGTCGGTCAATCGCGGCAAGGAGTCCATTACCGTTGCCCTGGATACCCCTGAAGGGCAGCAGATTGTGCGTGATCTGGCCAAAGACTGCGATATCGTGCTGGAGAATTTCAAAACAGGCGCATTGGCAAAATATGGTCTGGATTACTCCAGCCTGAAACAAGTGAATCCGCGCCTGATTTATTGCTCGGTGACCGGTTTCGGCCAGGACGGTCCCCGTAAAAACGAAGCCGCCTACGATTTTCTGATTCAGGCCATGGGCGGGTTGATGAGCGTGACCGGCGAGCGGGACGATAAGCCCGGCGGCGGGCCGCAGAAAGTGGGCATCCCCATCGTCGACCTGATGACAGGCATGTATACCGCGGTGGCGGTGCTGGCAGCACTGGCCAATCGCGAGCAGACAGGCGAAGGCGAGTATATTGATCTGGCCATGCTGGACGTCCAGACGGCAGTACTGTCCAACCAGGCCATGAATCATCTGCTGTCCGGCAACACACCCAAGCGCGGCGGCAATGCGCATCCGAATATTCAGCCACAGGATGTCTACTCCTGCCAGGATGGGGATGTCATTCTGGCTGTCGGCAACGACAGGCAATTCGTCAAGTTATGCGATGCACTGCAGCGGCCCGAGCTGGCCAGCGATGCGCGATTCAATGTCAATGCCCAGCGAGCGCGCAACGTTGCCCAGTTGACTGCGCTGTTGCAGGAGGAATTTGCCCGCTGGCCGCGTGCCGACCTGGTGGCGGCCCTGAGCGCAGCCGGCGTGCCTTGCGGCCCGATCAATAGCATTCCTGAGGTGTTCCAGGAGCCGCAGGTTCAGCATCGTCGCATGCTGCGCAGTGTGCCGCATCCTGCCGGCGTCGCGGTGCCACAGGTGGTCTGCCCGATCAATTTCACCAATCGACCGCTGCAGTTTGAGTCTCCACCCCCGCTGCTGGGCCAGCATACCGAAAAAATTCTGACCGATCTTGGTTATGACGCAGCGCAGGTTCGCCAGTTGCGCGATTCTGGCATTGTTTGAAGCAAAGGAAAATCAATATGAATGAAATCCAATTGGAAAAGCAGGGCAAAATCGCCATTGTCACGCTGGACAGCCCACCGGTCAATGCCCTGACCCTGGCGCGCTATGAGGCCATCACCCAGACGTTTGAATCGATCAATGCAATGGACGATATCAATGTCGTCGTATTTACCGCCAAGGGCACCAAAGCATTTTGCGCCGGACTCGAACTCAAGGAGTTTCTGGCCGCAACGCCGCAGGAAGATCCCGCAAGGGCCAAAGTGGTGCGCGCCACTTTCCATGCCATCCGTCATTGTGTGGTTCCGGTCATTGCCGCGGTCAATGGGCCGGCATTGGGTGCAGGTAGCGTGCTGGCCAGCAGCAGTGATATTCGCATCGCTTCGGAAAAAGCCACTTTTTCCATGCCGGAAATCAATGTCGGGCGTTGCGGCGGCGGCGCGCATACCGGCCGCCTGGTACCGCAAGGCAGCTTGCGCTATATGGCGTTTACAGGCGAACAGATCAGTGCCTGGGAAGCGCATCGCGTAGGCTTTGTGGAGCGGGTAGTTGCGCCAAGATTGTTGATGCCGACTGCGATGGACATGGCGCAGGTCATTGCGTCCAAAAGCCGGATCGGCCTGGTGACCATGAAAGAAGCCTTGAACCGGATCGAAGCCATGCCGGTGGACGAAGGCTATGAACTTGAACAGCAGTACAGCACCAAATTGATGAATTCGGAAGATGCACGCGAGGCTGTGCGGGCCGTGGTTGAAAAACGGGCGCCGGTGTTCAAGGGACGATAGTCCGATTGATGTGCCTTTGGTTACATGGCCGGCTGCATGACTCGGTATAATGCACTAGTTAATGGCGGTGTCGCCGGCGGAAACATGCTTATGCATTCTGTTTTCGGCGGGCCGCGCCAACACAATGGACAGGAAGATGACACAAGCGCAGACCAGGAACAGCACCGCACCAATTGATTTCAGCCGCAGCGCTGCCGCCCGCTATGTACAGCTGGCCAGTCTGTTTCGGCGGCGGGTCGAATCGGGTCAGTGGCCTGTCGGCTCGCAGATTCCGACGGTGGATGAATTGGCGGAGGAATGTCAGGTCGCCCGCGCAACGGTACGCCAGGCCCTGGACTTGCTGCAAGCGGAAAAGCTGATTGAGCGGTATCGCGCAAAAGGCACTTTTGTTACCGGCAAGCCGCAAGAACAGTTCTGGTGCGAAGTGGCATCCAACTGGGACGGTCAGCTTATCGCTCCCGAAGGGGTCAGTATTGAAATTCTGTCAGCGCGGGACCGACGCATGCCGTCCTCGGCCGACTTGTCGCTGGGCAAGCTGGCGCAAAGTTATCAGTACTGGCACCGCCGTCACTGGCGCAACGGGCGTCCGTATTACCTGGGCGAAGTCTTTATCGACGAAAAAGTATGTCGGCGTATTCCGGCCAAGGCATTCGAATCCAAAACGTCCATGCGCATTTTGCGTGACCTGCCCGGGTTGGAGATTGTTGAGGCCCACCAGACATTGACACTGGGTTCGGCCGACCCCGAACTGGCCGACCTGCTGCAACTGCCTCTGAACGCACCGGTCGCCCATGTGCACCGAAGCGCCGTTGACCAGAATGGCACGATTGTCTTCATTGGCGACGGTATTTATCGGGGCGACGTGGTTCGGCTGGATATTCGCCTGAAGTAGGCGCTGGCCATAGCTGGCGGCGGTTGCGGCAACAGCGCCATACGCCCACAGAGCCATACGCAAGCAGAGCGGTTCGGTATCCTGGCAACAGGACGAACTGGCTGCGCGGGTTGTCAAGCAGAACAGGCAGATGTGCGCCCGACAGGCCCGGCGCTTATTTGCTGCTCGTGGCCAGTTTGACCGCCAGGCCGACAAATACCACGGCGGCCAGTTTGTTGAGTACATGCTGGGCCAGTGCCGATTGCTTCAGATAGCGTCCCACAAAACTGGAAAAGGCTGCCACCAGATTGAACACCAGGAGCGCGCACACAATGAATATGGCGCTGAGCATCAGCAATTGCAACGTGACTGAACCGGCCTCCGGGCGAGCAAATTGCGGCAGGAAGGCCAGAAAGAAAATACTGAGTTTGGGATTGGTGGCGCTCATCAGAATGCCTCGCCGGTAAAACTGCAGGTCGCTGCGGCGCGAAGCGGCAGTCTCGCCCGAGGCAAAGACCGGTGGCGCACGCCACGCCTGCCACGCCATGTAGAGCAGATAGGCGGCGCCAACCAGCTTGAGCACCAGAAACGCGGTCTGCGATGCCGCGATCAGGGCAGCGACGCCGATCGTCACGATGAAGGTATGCCAGAGCAAGCCGGTGCACAACCCTAGCGTGATCATGAATCCGGCACGCCAGCCCCAGAACATCGATTGAAACAGCACAAACAGATTATCGGGCCCTGGCGAGAGCGCCAGCAGGCAGGCAATACCCGCGAAAACGAATGCGGTGTCGGCACTGATCATGATGTCTCCGGATCGGACGTGGCTATAATGGTTGACTGTTTGAATCATAAACCACAGGGTCGCACCATGTCTTCTGAATCTTCCATTCATACCCGTTTACAGCATCTGGGCACTGCGCCATGTGACGCGCAGCATCCGGTTGCACCAGTAGGTCTGCCGGCTATCCGCACCAGTACGGTCAGATTCAATACGGTCGAAGACCTGGAGAACACCTATAAACGTAAAAGTCGCGGCGAACGCCTGGTCACTTATGGGCGCATGGGTATGGAAACCCACGCCGCCCTGGAAGACATATTCTGCGCGCTCGAAGGCGGGCAACGCGCCTTTCTGGCGTCCTCGGGCCTGGGCGCGATCAGCATGGCGCTGCTTTCGCTGTTGAGCGCGGGCGACCACCTGCTGGCTGCCGATTGCGTATACGGGCCGGTTTATCATCTGAACAATACCGTGCTGCAGCGCATGGGCATTGATGCCACCTTTACCTCTGCCAAAGACCTGGACGCGCTGGAGCAGCACGTGAAGCCGAACACCAAAATACTGTATGTGGAGGCGCCCGGGTCTTTGCTCATGCAAATGCTGGACATGCCGGCGCTGGCCGAGTTTGCCCGGCGGCACGGACTGATCCTGGTTACCGACAATACCTGGGGTTCTGGTTACGCCTATCAGCCCCTGGCATTGGGGGCCGATGTTAGTATCGTGGCCGGCACCAAATATGTGGCCGGACACTCGGACCTGATGCTGGGCGCAGTCATTGCCAACGATCCGGCGCTCATCAAGACCATTGACACCAATCAGTACGCGATGGGGTTTTCCGTCAGTGCCGATGATGCCTGGCTGGCCATCCGCGGTGTGCGTACGCTGCCGGTGCGCATGGAACAGCATGCGCGCAATGCACTGGCAGTCTGCCAGTGGCTGGCGCAGCAATCTGTGGTGCAACAGATTTTCCATCCAGCCTGGCCGCAAGATGCCGGCCATGATTTGTGGAAGCGCGATTGCACCGGCTCCAACGGTTTATTGTCGGTTGCGCTGGCCCTGTCTGCCGAACAAATGCGCACCTTCGTCAATGCATTGACACTGTTCGGCATCGGTTATTCCTGGGGAGGTTACGAA
>JBOIGK010000048.1:0-6563 GCA_050742695.1 Advenella sp.
AGGATGAATACGCCAAAGTCGGTGATGGACTTGATTGCGCCATGAACTTTGTCACCACGTTTGAAGTTGGTGGCAAAATCTTCCCATGGGTTTGCACGGCACTGTTTCATGCCAAGTGAAATACGACGACGATCTTCGTCGATTTCCAGAACCATGACTTCAACTTCTTCACCCAGGCTGACCACTTTGCGCGGATCAACGTTTTTGTTGGTCCAGTCCATTTCGGAAACGTGTACCAGACCTTCGATACCGGTCTCTACTTCAACGAACGCACCGTAGTCGGTGAGGTTAGTCACTTTACCGAACAGACGTGTGCCTTGTGGATAGCGACGTGCCAGACCGACCCATGGATCTTCGCCCAACTGTTTGACACCCAGGGAAACACGGCTCTTGTCCTGATCGAACTTGAGAACCTTGGCCTGAACTTCCTGACCAACGGACAGCACTTCTGATGGGTGACGAACACGGCGCCATGCCATATCGGTAATGTGCAACAGACCGTCGATACCGCCCAGGTCAACGAACGCACCGTAATCGGTAATGTTTTTGACAACACCGGTAACCACTGCGCCTTCTTTCAGGTTTTCCAGCAGTTTCTGGCGCTCTTCGCCCATGTTCACTTCAAGAACGGAGCGACGTGACAGAACGACGTTATTGCGTTTGCGATCGAGTTTGATAACTTTAAACTCCATCGTTTTGCCTTCGTACGGTGTTGTATCCTTAACAGGACGCAGATCAACCAATGAACCAGGCAAAAAGGCGCGAATGCCGTTTGTCATGACGGTAAGGCCGCCCTTCACTTTTCCAGTGATGGTGCCGGTTACCATTTCGCCGGACTCGAGCGCTTTCTCGAGTGACAGCCATGCAGACAGACGTTTTGCACGATCACGGGACAGGATGGTGTCGCCGTAACCGTTTTCGAGTGAATCAATGGCAACAGAAACGAAGTCGCCTTCGGCAACTTCCAGTTCGCCCTGATCATTCAGGAATTCTTCAAGAGGGATGAGAGATTCGGACTTCAATCCCGCATTAACTACGACAAAGTTGTGATCGACACGGACCACTTCGGCTGAAATCACTTCACCTGATTTCATATCCTGGTTTTTTACGCTTTGAGCAAATAAATCGGCAAAGCTTTCGCCACCAGTGGCGTCTTGTAAAGAAATGGATGACATTAGAAAAATCCCGGGACCGTCACGGTCTCCTGGCCTTAAAAACACGCTTTGGCAGAACAGCCTGCCGCGGCGGAGTGAAAAAACCTTTCGCCTGAACCCAGACGAAAGCCCTTGAAATTCAACGATAACGCAGGTGACTTTCGCGCCTGCCATGACCGTTGAAAAAACTGCTCTGTACCTATAGCGTAGCCATCATGCAGGCTACGCCAAGGAAATATTGTGTACTGCAACTGCATCCCTGCCAAGGCTGCATTAACGAGCAGGGACAGAATCAGACAAGAATGCGAACGACAAATGCCTGCGGGTCTGGCATTGGTGCCGGTTGGTGTATGGCTGTAGGCCGATAAGCTGCAGCCTATAACAATACCCAGATAGCATTACATCGACTTCATTGCAGACGCGCTGCTACCGCTCGCGAGCCAACGAAGACAGGCTGCTGGTCTGACCGCGTGATTGACACCCGGCTGTCCTTCTGCCCTGATACCCGCTGGCTGAAACTTTCAGCCCAAACCCACTTACCGGATTGTTACTTTCTGTTACGCCAGTGCGCCAGGATGCGCTCGACGGTCTGATCAATTCCCAAATTGGAAGAATCAACCACCACGGCATCATCTGCTGGCTTAAGTGGCGCCACCAAACGGTTCTGATCCCGGTCGTCGCGCGCTTTCAAATCCTTTAACAAGTCGCCAAGATTAGCAGAAAAACCTTTTTCGATCAACTGGTTATAGCGTCTTTGCGCACGTGCCTCGGCGTTGGCAATCAGGAAAATCTTAAGAGATGCATCAGGAAATACGACCGTTCCCATATCCCGACCATCGCAAACCAGGCCCGGAGCCTGCCGAAACGCCCGCTGGCGCTCCAACAAGGCATCGCGCAATGGCTGCAGCGGCGCTATCCTGGAAGCCATGTCGCCGATATGCTCCTGGCGCAATTGCTCGGTGACGTCGTCGTTGTCAAGCAACACTTTGTCGCCCTGAAACCGCACATCCAGCTGTCTCGCAATATCGGACAGCGCCTGTTCGTCCTTATCGGCTATACCGCGCCTGAGCGCTGCGAGCGCACTTAAGCGGTACAACGCGCCGCTATCGAGGACGAACCATCCCAGCGCATCGGCTACCCGGGCAGCGACCGTGCCTTTGCCCGAGGCGGTCGGACCGTCAATGGCAATAACAGGGATGCAATCGTCCTCCCGCGTCCCAGCAGTCATGACACCCCTTCCTGCGCCGTTGCAACCAGCGCATCATAAACCGAAAAATAGTCGGGAAACGTCTTGCTCACGCATGCAGGATCCAGGATTGTGACGCCAACCGGCCCGAATACGGCCAGCGAAAAGCACATGGCCATACGATGATCGTCGTAGGTCTCAATTTGCGCTGTCTGCCATTTGCCGGGCTCGGGCGGCGTAATACGTATCCAGTCTGTACCGGATTCGACCACCGCGCCCAGTTTGCTCAGTTCCGTATGCATGGCATGAATACGATCCGTTTCCTTGACGCGCCAGCTACCGATATTGCGTAACATGCAGGGGCCGTCGGCATACAAGGCCAGCACGGCCGCCGTCATGGCCGCATCGGGAATCAGGTTGAAATCTTCGTCGAAGGCCGGCAAAGGCTGATCTGCTATGCTTTGCGCCCTCTCGGAAATCAGACACTGATCCTGATAGGTGATTTTTCCGCCCAGCCGTTCAATAAATTGCGCAAACGCGATATCGCCCTGAATGCTGTCCCTGCCAATGCCGCTAATCTGCACCGGACCCTGGCCAAGCAGCCCCAACGCCAGAAAGTAAGACGCACTGGAGGCATCTCCCTCCACAACCACCGTATGGGGACTGGTGTATCGGCTGTCTGCAGCGATGGTAAAGCGCTGCCAGCCATCCTGCACAACGGTGACGCCAAAGCGCGCCATCAATTGCAGCGTAATGGCGATATATGGCTTGGAGATCAGCTCTCCCTGAACCTGCAAGGTGACATCGTGTCCGGCACGCGCCGCCAGGATGGGAGCCATCATCAGAAAGGCAGTAAGAAACTGGCTGGACACATTGCCCTGAATCGGGATCGGACCGTCAACATGCAGTTGGCCCGGCGAAATTTGCAGCGGCGGGTAACCGTTCTGCCCGTCGTAGCGGATCTGTGCTCCAACTGCCTGTAGTGCCGTGACCAGATCTCCGACCGGACGCTCATGCATACGAGGTACACCATGCAGACGGTAGTGGCCGCCGGCCATGGCCAGTGCGGCGGTCAGCGGGCGAAACGCCGTACCGGCATTACCAAGAAACAGATCTGCCTGCACTTGTGGAAACGATCCTTTGCCGTGCACCACAACCTGATTGTCGCCTGTGTGATCAATCTGCAGCCCAAGCGTGCGCAACGCGGCAAGCATGACGCGTGTATCATCGGAATCGAGCAGCCCGTCAATGCGTGTACTGCCCTCGGACAGGGCCGCCAGCAACAGAACCCGATTCGAAATGCTTTTCGAGCCAGGCAGCGCCATTTTCCCTCGGACCCGTACCGCCGGCGCCAGATATTGACTTGCTTCACTCATGATGGTGGATTCTCCCAATCTCGCCGCGCCTGGGCCGCGGCCGCCAGCCATGCCTCGAACGCCTCATTGTTGCCGCTCTCCAGCATTTGCCGGGCCTGCTCCAGGCAGGTTTGAAAACGGGTAATTTCCTCTAGCATGCACTCGCGATTGCTTGAAAAAATATCGCGCCACATGACCGGAGGTCCGGCAGCGATCCGCGTGAAATCACGGAACCCGCTGCCAGCATACTTAAACTTGCTATCGATTTGTTCAGCGTCCAGCAAGCTGTACATGTAGAGCGCCGACAGAAAGTGCGGCATATGACTGACTGCGGCGAATATGCGATCATGCTCGGCGGCGCCCATCGAACTGACGGTGGACCCGCAGGCTTCCCATAACCGGGTCAGCAAATCAATCTGCTCCGGCGTATTCTCCTGCAGTGGCGCCAGGATAACCTGTTTCTGTTCGAACAGAAAAGCGTTGGCCGCGGCAGGGCCGGACGTTTCTGCGCCGGCAATGGGATGCCCCGGAACAAACTGCCCTACGCGATCGCCCAGCGAGCGTCGGGCCATGGCAGCCACCTGTTGTTTGGTGCTGCACACGTCGGTAATGATCGTCCCTGGCGTCAAAAATGGCTTGATGGCATTGCATACCGATTCGAATGCAGAAACCGGTGTCGCGATGACGATTACATCTGCCTGCGAAATCTGCTCGAAAGATGCGATTGTATCGATGATGCCCAGTTCCAGCGCCTTGTTGATACTTGCCGGGTCGTGACTGCTGCCCAGCACCTTGCCGACAACGCCGTTGCGCTTGAGCGACAATGCCAGTGAACCGCCGATCAGACCAACGCCAACCACGGCCAAAACCGGAATCCGAAGCGGCGGTACCGCAGCCACTGCATGTTCGCTGGCCTTGCTTGCCATCACTTGCCCAGCACCTCTTTGAGCGCGCTGATGAATTTGGCGTTTTCCTCGGGCAATCCGATAGAAACGCGCAAATGCTCAGGCAGGCCATCGCCGACAACGGGGCGCACGATGACGCCACGCTGCAGCAGCGCTATATTTACTGCAGCTGCATCGCCCACCCGCAGCAGAATGAAGTTGCCGAAGCTGGGTACAAACTCCAGCCCCATTTCAGTAAACTGCGCCGACAGCCAGCGCTTGCCGTCACGATTCAATTCGTAGGTTTTCTCAAGAAACGCAGTGTCCTTGAGCGCTGCGATCGCGGCCACCTGGGCCAGCAGATTCACATTGAACGGCTGGCGAACGCGATTTAAATAATCAGTCATTTCCGGACGCGCAATGGCAAACCCCATGCGCATCCCTGCCAGGCCATAAGCCTTGGAAAACGTGCGGACCACGATGACATTGGAAAAATCTCTTACCAATTGGGCACTGTCAAACCGCAACTGCGGATCCAGATACTCGTTATACGCCTCATCCAGCACCACTGTCACGCGATTGCCGTAGGCCGCATGCACTTTCTCAACAAAACTGCGAATCACATCGCCGCTATGGAAGGTGCCGGTCGGATTATTTGGGTTGGCAATAAAGACCAGACGCGTATCGTCGCCAATGGCCTCGAACATGGCCTGCAAATCGTGGCCGAAATTAACCGCCGGCACTTTAATATGGGTGGCGCCGCGCGCCTGCGTTGCCAGCCGGTACACAATAAATGCGTGCTCAGCATAAACGCAGGAAGCCTGCTGGTCCAGAATGGCCAGTGAAATAATTTCCAGCAAGTCGTTGGAGCCATTGCCCACCGTGAGCCAATTGGCGGGGACCTGGTAATGCTCCGCCAACGCCTGTTTGAGTGAAAAGGCATTAGGATCGGGATAGCGACCCAGCGCCTGCCCTGGCACGCTTTCAAGAAATGTGCTGATCGCCTGACGTACCGAATCGGACATGCCCAGCGGATTTTCATTGGATGCCAGTTTGACAATACTGGCCGGATCAAGCCCGTATTCACGCGCCAGATCCTCGATAGGCTTTCCTGCCTGGTATGGCATCATCGCATCGACATTACTGGATATACCGAACCCATTGGCTATACCGGACATTCAAATCACCTTCTATTGCATTGGGTAGGAACCCAGAATTTTGAAAAATGCGGACTGCTGCTTCAGTTCTTCCAGCGCCCGTGCCACGTTCTCGTCAGAACAGTGACCCAACACATCGACATAAAAATAATATTCCCACTGACCGGTGCGTGCCGGCCGGGATTCGAAACGGGTCATCGACACGCCATTGCGCGCAAAGGGGCTGATCATCTCGTATACCGCGCCTACGCGGTTGGGTACCGCAAAAATCAGGCTGGTTTGATCGCGTCCGCTGGGCGCCGTTTCGATATTGCCAATGGCCAGAAAGCGGGTCTTGTTATTGGCGTCGTCCTGGATACCGGAAGCCACCAGCCCGAGATTCCAGAACACAGCGGCGGTTTCTCCGGCGATTGCCGCAACGCTTTCATCCTGAGCCGCATGTTTGGCCGCCTCGGAATTGCTGGCTGCTGGCACGATCTCGAGCGTCGGATGATGTTGCGAGAGCCACTTCTGGCACTGCGCCAGCGCCTGTGGATGCGCCATGATGCATTTGACGCCATCCATGGTGCCATGCTGGCTCATCAGACAGTGACGGATGGGAATGGAACGAACCCCATGCACCCTGACGGTTGAATTGAGAAACAGATCCAGTGTCCTGTTGACAGCCCCTTCGGTGGAGTTTTCAACCGGTACCATGCCAACATCAGCCTGCCCGGCCTCGACGGCACGAAACACCTCATCAAAGGACGGACACGGTAGCGCCTGGACAGAATGGCCGTAGAACTCCATGGCAGCCTGCTCGGAAAATGACCCTTCCGGGCCAAGAT
>JBOIGK010000049.1:0-1946 GCA_050742695.1 Advenella sp.
TTTCAGGGCAAGGCCATCATAGCCCAGCCGCTGGTTATTGCGATGCTGGCGGTACCTATCCTGATCCAGGTGTTTTTCAACTCCGGGCTGGCTTACTGGCTGAATAAAAAGGCAGGAGAAAGTCACGCGGTGGCCTGTCCGTCGGCCCTGATCGGCGCCAGCAATTTCTTCGAACTGGCTGTTGCGGCGGCCATCAGCCTGTTCGGGTTGCACTCAGGCGCGGCTTTGGCTACGGTCGTCGGGGTATTGGTAGAGGTACCGGTCATGCTGTTGGTTGTGCGCATCGTGAATCGGACAAAGCACTGGTACGAGCAAAAATAGTGTTAAATTGCCAATCATCGCGTTGCCCAGGCCGGGGACGCGATGGCCGGTCTTAATCAGATAGCCTGGCCGTCAATCAGATAGCTCCGTCGATACCGCGTGAACAGCAGCAAGGATCCGTTCCCATGGCAATAAAACTGGCCCTCCCTGGACAAACAAGGGAATGGGATCGTCATTTGATGGCGGTGATTGCTTCGCTTGGCCTGACCCAAATCATCGGCTACGGCACTCTGTACTATGCCTTCAGTATTCTTGCATCCGATATGGCGGCAGACCTGGGCTGGTCGGTTGAATGGGTTTTTGGTGTCCTGTCCGTGGCGCTGCTCGCAGGCGGCTTGATGGCGCCCTGGATAGGCATTTGGATAGACCGGTTCGGAGCAGGGCGGGTCATGACGCTGGGCTCGGGATTGGCCGCCGTGGCGCTCATTGCATGTGCAACGGCCACGAATCATATTGTATTTGTGATTGCCCTGATCGCGATTGAAATAACCGCAAATTTGGTGCAGTACGCGGCAGCGTTTGCACTCCTTGTGCAAAAATATCCGCTAACGGCCCAGCGCAGCATAACTTACCTGACGTTGATCGGCGGTTTTGCCTCCACTATTTTCTGGCCCATCACAACGGCGTTGCATGCGCAGCTATCGTGGCAAAACGTTTATTATATCTTTGCGGCCATCAATCTGCTTGTCTGTCTGCCCATCCATGCCTGGCTGGCGCGTGGCGCCCGGCAAGGCAAAATCAGAACGGAATCCGAATTAAAAGTGTTGCCAGGGCGGCTGGTGGGCTCGGCCCGACACACCGCCTTTATGCTGATGGTGGTTGCGTTCGCGCTGCAATCGCTGGTTGCATCGGCCATATTGGTGCACATGGTGCCACTGCTGTCAGGCCTGGGCCTGGGCGCAACGGCTGCTCTGGTGGGGACGCTCTTTGGACCCGCCCAGGTGCTTAGTCGGCTCACCAATATGGTCTTTGGCGGCAATCTGTCGCCAGTGACGCTTGCCACCGTTGCTTCTGCGCTTATGTGTACCGCCATTGCCGTGCTCAACAGCACTGCGCCCAGTGTCGCCGGTGCGATCACTTTTGCCATTTTATTCGGCCTGGGCAACGGCTTGTTCAGTATTGTTGCTGGTACCTTGCCGCTGGTGCTTTTTGGGAGCCAGGGCTACGGCAGACTGCAGGGGAAAATCACGGCTGCACGTTTGACCGTTTCGGCCGTCGCGCCTTTCGCCCTGGCGTTCGGAATGATTAATATCGGCATTCAGTGGGCGCTGGCAATCACCATTGTTTTGGGAGCGGGGGCGATTGTCGCGTACGTGCTGATCAGGCGACTGGAGTCCAAAGTGCAATGACTCGGTGCATTGCACTTTGATTTTACATAGTGCGCTCGCACAAGTCTTCTTTTTGGAGTGTATGGGACTCGGTGGCGCTTTGTGCGTTCTCCGGCAAAGACATGGGAGCATGCATGCAACCAGGCAAGTCCTGAGCCTTCGCACGCTCCCGACGTCTGGCTACAGAAGATGTATCCATGAGGGGGATCAGATCAAGATAAGTTTTCATCGTGTTGAATATGCTGAAACGGTACTCTGCCTGCGACGAATGCGTTAAAAAATAGGACTTTGCCAGCC
>JBOIGK010000050.1:0-8680 GCA_050742695.1 Advenella sp.
TCCCATACCCAGCCATGCCAGTACGTCCGGCGCATTGTTCCATACCAGGATGCCAATGCCCGCAGAAAATATAATGGTAGTGTATTGCAGCGCCGCCGATAGCAGCGGCGAACCCGAACCGAAGGCACGCGTGAGCGCCAGCTGGCCGAACAAGCCGGATAAGCCAACCACCAGCAAGGCGACCCAGGCTACCAGATCAGGCTCACCAATACCATGAGCCTTGATACCTATTAAACTGGTGCTGGTAACAAAAATTGAAAAATACAAGACGGTCAACCAGATGGGCTCGCCAATGGAACCCAGCTGGCGTACCTGCATCATGGCCACGGCGCCGCAAGCGCCGGCCAGCAAGCCCAGCGCGCAGGCAAACCACTGATCTTCGGTGATACTGGGACGCAAAATCAGCAGCACGCCGGCAAAACCGATGCCCACGGCGAGCGTGCGCACAATATCATTGGTCGCCCTGCCTGACAATAGTAAAAAGCCCGCAATGAACAGGGGCGAGGTGTAATTCAGACTGGTGCTGGTGGCCAATGGCAGCACGGTGTACCCATAAAATGCCATCCACATGGCACCTACGCCAAACACGTTGCGTATCAGGTGCAGGCGTATACTTTTGGGTTTAAGGGATTTGTGGGTGGAGACGGCCCACATGACCAGCAGCACGACCGAAGGCAGACCCCGGAACAGAATCACCAGTGACAACGACGCGGCATGTTCGGATGCCAGTTTGACTGATGCTCCCATGATGGCGAACATGAGAGAAGCCACTAACATCCACAGTGCCTGCATGCTAAATCCGGAAATTGCTTGAAAATAAAATAACATTCTACTGCGAACAACACTGTAAAAGGACGACATTGCCCTTATATAATTGATCTGACCTGATTCAGTTATTTTTAAGCTCCAGATGGCAGACTTATTCGGACTCGAAATATGTCATCCGGGTTGACCCCTTCCTACAAGGACCTGCTGCATGAAACGCATTATTCTTTTTCTTATGACCAACCTCGCCGTCATGGTGGTGTTGGGCATCACGCTGAACCTGCTGGGTGTGAACCGCTACATGGACGCAAACGGCATCAATATGGGTCAGCTATTGGTATTTTCTGCCGTGGTCGGCTTCGTTGGCGCCTTCATTTCCCTGCTAATGAGTAAACCAATGGCCAAATGGACCATGGGACTGAAGATGATTGATCCGGCGGCGCCCGGCAACCAGAGAGAACTGTGGTTGGTAGATACCGTTCATCAGTTGGCCGATCGCGCCGGCATCGGTCACCCTGAAGTGGCCATCTATGAAGGCGAACCCAATGCGTTTGCCACGGGCGCCTTCAAGAACGACTCGCTGGTGGCGGTATCTACCGGCCTGCTCGATGGCATGACCGAAGAAGAAGTGACTGCGGTCCTTGGTCACGAAGTGGCGCACATTGCCAATGGGGATATGGTCACCCTGACTTTGATCCAGGGCGTGGTCAATACCTTTGTCGTTTTCCTGGCCCGCGTGGTCGGGTATTTCATTGACCGCACGATTTTCCGCAATGATCGCGGCGTCGGCCCGGGTTACTACATTACCGTACTGGTCTGTGAGATCGTGTTCGGGGTGCTGGCGTCCATTATCGTGGCGTGGTTCTCGCGTCAGCGCGAATATCGCGCCGATGCAGGGTCAGCACAAATGCTCGGTTCCGCCTCGCCCATGATCAATGCGCTGGCCAGACTGGGCGGCCTGCCCCCCGGCGAATTGCCCAAGCAGTTCGAGTCCTCCGGTATCAGCGGCGGGGCCGGTATAGCCGCGCTGTTTTCTACCCACCCGCCGATCGAACACCGCATCAACGCGCTGCGCGCGCGCATCGTCCAGTCCTGACCTATAGCGGAGTCTGGCAGAAAATGAATGGCCGGCATAAACCGCTGGCGGTATCAATTAATCTTTTCTGCCAGCGCCCGCCATTTTTTTATCCCCTGCGTCACTGACGCCGCTGCTTGGTGCTCTGTCCCACCGACAGGAACAGCTCCTTCAGCCGATAGTGTTTTACGCACTTCAGAATCGTTCAATATCCGGTTAATTTCGGCATTCAGCTTCTTGATGATATGCGGGGGCGTTCCCTTGGGCGCCATCAGCCCGAACCAGCCGTTGCCTTCGTAGCCCGGCAAGCCGGACTCGGCGATCGTCGGCACATTGGGAAGCGCCGGCGAGCGGCTTGCACCGGTTACCGCCAGCGCCTTGAGCGTGCCGGCCTTGATTTGCGAGAGCACCAGCGGAAACGGCGCAAAGTTCAACTGCGTCATCCCCGCTACCAGATCATTGATGGCCGGCCCACTACCCTTATAGGGAATATGGGTCAGTTGGATGTTGGCCATTGACGCGAACAACTCACCAAACAAGTGGTTCGATGTGCCCTTTCCCGATGAACCATAATTGAGCTTACCGGGATTTTTCTGTGCATAAGCAATCAGGCCCTGTACATCCTGCACCGGCAGGCTGGCCGTTGCCGTCAGAATGGTTGGCGGTGTTGCCAGCAGAATAACCGGCTCCAGGTCGGTGACCGGATCATAAGGAAGATCTTTATACAGGCTTTGGGCCACAAGAATATTACCAAACGCACCCAGCACCATTGTATAGCCATCAGGTTTTGCCTTGACGACCGTATTGACGCCAATGGTGCCACCTGCTCCCGGCCGGTTTTCGACAACCGCGGCAATGCCCCAGGCTTTGCCCAGGTGCTGGGCGATCAGGCGACCAAGAATATCCGTATTGCCTCCCGGCGTGTACGGCACGATGATCCGGATGGGTTTATTCGGATACGTTTCCCCGGCCATGGCCGGGGCTGCCAGTACGGATGATGCCCACAGGCAACTACAAGCGGCCGCACCTGCGACCCCAAGGATGTCCAATAGATGTCTCGTCATTGTTTTATATTCCCAATCTTTGAATCGTTGGCGCATCGCGCACGGGTCGTTACCGGACAGCTGTCATTTATTTGTCATGTCTGAGCTGCGCTTGCGTGCCGACTCTGGTACGAAGTGCCAAATTCCCGGGTCTGGGCAAACACTGGAGGCAGCGCACGACCATTGGGCAACGTCAGCCAGATCCGCAGAAGATGCCGGCGCGCCTGGGGATCGCTGAAATCTTCA
Organism: Advenella sp.; assembly: GCA_050742695.1. Lineage (GTDB taxonomy): Bacteria > Pseudomonadota > Gammaproteobacteria > Burkholderiales > Burkholderiaceae_B > Advenella. The sequence continues at coordinate 3,130 of JBOIGK010000050.1, forward strand.
TACTTGGTCCGGGCGTGCAGCACCGAATAATTGTTGGCAATCTGGATATCGCCCGGCTTCATGTAAAAGCCCAGCTGGATTGTCGGATCGTTGCAAATCTGTTCAACCAGATCTATGGCTTGCTGTTGCGCCTGGCTCAGGCGCGGGACGTCGTCAAAGCGCTGGGCCGCCAGCAGATAGCGGCGTTTATACAGGGCGCTGAGCTTGCCCTGGAAGAAATTGAAAATTGGCGCGCTTTGCACTTTTAATCCACTCGGATGCTGGCCCCGGGCATCGAAATGAAAAGGCTGCTGCAACACATCAATCAAGTCGGGACGACGCTGTAACACTTCATTGTATATGGTGCCAACGCTCACCAATTTACTCATGCCGCCGGATTGCGCTGTCTTCAGGCACAGCAACATGAAGGCATCCCCGCCATCGTTGTGAAACGTCAACTCATCGTCGGTCTGATAACTGCGCACTTCGTCAGAGCCCTCTACCCGTAAATTGGTGTTGGTGACACTATGCATCCGGCTACCCAGGCGGTCTTGTGCCTGCGGCTGTCCGGCAAGCAGCGCCAGGGCCCAGAAGATGATCCGGTTCTCCTGCAGCGAGTACCGCTCAACGGGCAGCCCGCGAATCAATAAGAAACCACGCCCGTCTTCAAGCTGCCTTTGCACTGCCTCGAATCGCTTTTTCAATCGCGGCAGAAAAAAATCGTCCGCCGTAAAATCGCCCGCCTCGGCACCCTCCCTCTGAACGGCGCCCAGCATGGCATCGATCTCGGCAATATCCTGCGGCTCAAGAGACTCGATCCAGTCATGCCTATCGGCCAGTTGTGCGCCGGTCCATATTTCAGGACCGCTTAAAGCGCCTTTGATGCCATTATTCATTCCACTTCCCTTTGATGATTCCGGTTGTATCACGGCACTCAAGCTGTCTTTTTTCGACCGCGCAGTGAGTGCCACTACTGAGGAAAACTATAAGAGCCCGCTATTTATTTGTCTATTTTCTTTTTTTGATAAACTTATCATATTTACAAATAAAATCAGCCTATCCAGATACCCATGAATATCACACTCAAGCAGATCGAGGCATTTCTCGCTGTGGCCCGCACCCTCAGCTTTAGCCAGGCAGCGGCTGCCGTGCACCTGTCGCAGCCGGCGCTCAGTGCCAATATCAGCCGGCTGGAGCAAACTCTGGGCGCGCGCCTTTTCGATCGCGACACGCGCACCGTGTCGTTATCGGTCGTGGGCAGGGAGTTTGTTGAAGTCGCCTCGGGCATCACCAGCCAGGTGGCTTGCGGCCTTGATCGTATGCAGGACGTCGTATCGGGCAGCCATGGCCAGTTAACCATTGCCGTGGCGCCATCGGTCGCGGCCGGGGTCCTTCCCAACGTCCTGGTCCGCTACAAGGCCGCCTACCCGGATATCCACTTGAAAATCCACGACGTATTGACCACTGTCGGTATTGAAATGGTAAGAGCCGGCAGTGCCGATATCGCCCTCTTGCCCGAACAGCCGGATGCCGCCGATCTTGAACAGCTTGTTCTGTTTAAGGATCCACTGGTTGTGCTGTGTGCGACAGATCATCCCTTAGCATCATGCAGGAATCTGGACTGGCCCGATATCATCCCGCATGATCTGATTGTCAGGGGACAGCACAGCAGTGTGCGCCAGTTGCTGGACGCACAGTTTCTGCAATATGGTCAGATCCTGCAGCCGGCATTTGAAGTCAACCACGTGGGGACCGCGCTCGGCTTGATCAGCGCCGGATTGGGCATTGGTGTCGTTCCTGCTTCACTGCTATCGACCGTCAATATGGATGGAATGCACTGTGGCTATTTCCGCGCAGAATCGACCACATACTGGACACTGTGCGCCAGCACACCCAAAGCACGCTCGCCCAGCCCCACCGTCGAACCCTTTATACATTTGTTCCTGGCGTACCTGAAGTCTTCAAGCCGTTCTGAGTAGCATCAGCCGGGTGTGAAGTAAACAACGAAGATAATCATGGTCATAGCAAACGTGATTGCCTGACGTTTTTAAGCACGGTTGCCGGCCTGTCTTTTAAGCGGGTGTCACCATCGCACTTGAGCAATAAACCGCTGGCATGGTTTTGACTTTAAGTCGCCATTGGCCACGGCTCGATATGGACAAACTCAACGCTTTGTCAGCCAGATACGCAGTCCAAGGGCAATAAACGCCAGGCCAACCACGCGGTCGATCCAGACTTTGACGGTCTGGTTTCGCGAGACCGCCCCTGCCGCACTTCCGGCCAACCATGCAAACGTGGCGTCGCAAACAAAGCCGATCACCGCGTAGGCCAACCCCAGCAAGAGAAAGGAGACCGCCTGGTTGTCTCCTCCCACGGTGACAAACTGGGGAAAGAATGCGATAAAAAACAGCAGCACTTTAGGATTGGTAATGGTTGTCAGAAAGCCGCGCAGCAACAGCGAGTGCGTATTGGCTACCGGCAACGCGACCGCGGCCTGCGATGCCTTGCTGCGCTGCAGACTGCTCAGGAACATTTTCAACCCGAGCCAGATCAGATAGGCAGCGCCCAGAAACTTGACGACGGTAAACAGCAATGGCGATGCCGCCAGCAGCGCAGTCAGACCCACGGCACTGGCAACAGTATGCGTGCAACTGCCAATGGCAACCCCGGCAGCAGAAATGACGCCGGCGCGCCGACCGTTGCCAAGACTTTGCCCCACCACGTAGGCCAGATCCGGGCCTGGCGTAATCGATAGCGCAAATGCGGAAGCCGCAAAAAGCGGAAAGTGGACAATATCAAGCATGGGAATCGACCGTGAGACGTGATTTGCAGGAAAAGAATTTTAAAGCATATCATTGCATATGAAACAGCGCTATGCCATTGCTAGTCATCCGGCTGCAGGAAACAGGACCTTCCGCTATCAGCGGGCGGCCTACTTCCCCATCCTAGCGGTAGCATGAGGTCATTTGCGGCACCAACGCCACATCTGAACCGACAACGGCCCGCGAATCTACCCACATCATTATGCAGGCGCTAATGCAGGCTGCTGGAACGGATCGGAATAAGCAACTGCGCTCTTGAGCCTGGCGCTCAGCCCGATTGCCCTGCCCTTAATGAGCCTCTTCCCAGTTATTGCCGATCCCGGTTTCAGCTACGAGTGGCACAGCCAACGTGGCTACATCGCACATCAGTCCTGGCAATGCCTGACTGACCAGCGCCTGCTCGCTGCTGGGTACATCGAGCACCAGTTCATCATGCACCTGCATGACCAGGCGCGAAGCCAGTTTTTCCTTTTCAAGCCAGGCCTGTACCGCCACCATGGCCATTTTGATCAGATCGGCCGATGTGCCCTGCATGGGCGCGTTAATAGCGGCCCGCTCTGCCCCGGCACGACGTGGCCCCTTGGCGTTAATTTCGGGCAGCCACAGGCGACGACCAAAAACCGTTTCCACATAGCCCTTGGCAGAGGCTTCTTTCTTGATGCGCGACATGTAATCGGCCACACCAGGATAACGAGCAAAATAGCGATCAATGTACGTTTGCGCTGCATCGCGAGTGATACCCAGATTGGCCGCCAGTCCGAAGGCGCTCATGCCGTAGATCAGTCCGAAATTGATGGCCTTGGCTGCGCGGCGCTGCTCGACATTGACCGCCTCGGGCGCCACACCAAATACTTCACCGGCGGTGGCGCGGTGAATATCCTCGCCCTGCTGGAACGACTTCTGCAAATTGGCATCACCGGACAAATGCGCCATCACCCGCAATTCGATCTGGGAATAATCGGCAGAAACAATCACACCTCCATCCGAAGGGATAAACGCCATGCGAATACGGCGACCTTCTTCGGTTCGTACCGGGATATTCTGCAGATTGGGATCCGATGAGGCAAGCCTGCCGGTAATAACCGCCGCCTGCGCATAATCGGTATGCACCCGTCCGGTGGCTGCATTAATCATTTTCGGCAGCTTGTCGGTATAGGTGGACTTGAGCTTGGCCAATCCCCGATAATCCAGCAACGCACGCGGCAGCGGATAATCTGCTGCCAGTTTGGACAGCACATCCTCATCGGTCGACGGCGCGCCCTTGGGCGTTTTGCGCAGCACAGGCAAATTCATTTTGCCAAACAGAATCTCGCCCAGCTGTTTGGGGGAATTCAGATTAAAGGGCTGGCCGGCCAGTTCATAGGCTTTGTTTTCCAGCTCAACCAGTTTCACGCCGATCTGCGCACTCTGCAGGCGCAACATGGCCTCGTCGATGCGAACACCATTGCCCTCGATCAGCGTCAATACCCGGGATACCTGCACTTCCAGCCGATAAATCCGCTGCAAACCCTCCTGATCCCGCAACATGGGGCTCAACGCATTAAACAGCTGCAATGTAAAGTCGGCGTCTTCGGCGGCATAATGCGTTGCCGTTTCAATGTCCACTTCGTCAAAACAGATTTGCCGGGCGCCTTTGCCACAGATTTCTTCGTAGGTGGTGCCGGTGCGTCCCAGATAACGCTGCGCCAGTTCCTGCATGCCCACGTTGCGATGCGACTCCAGCACATAGGCCATGAGCATGGTGTCGTGCTCGATACCCGCCAGCGTAATGCCTTCGTTCAGAAAAACATGACTGTCATATTTGGCGTTGTGCAGGATTTTGGCTGCGCGCTCATCCTGCAGCCAGTCGCGCAGCGCCGCAAGCGTCTGGGTCTTGTCCAGTTGCGTGCCGGCGCCGGTGCCGCGATGGGCTAATGGGATATACCAGGCAGAACCGGGCTCAATAGCAAGTGAAATACCTACCAGGCTGGCTCGCATGGGGTCCAGGGACGTTGTTTCGGTGTCGATGGCAACGCGTTCAGCCTGTTTGATTGCTGTGAAACATGCATTGAATTTTTCAGCGGTGTCCACCGTCTGGTAGTTAACCTGCGCCGGCGCATCAGGCAAATTCTGCGCTACCCGTGCATCCTGCTCGGGTACTCGGTCAACGTCGCCGGTCAGCTCGCGCAGCCAGGTGCGAAAGCCGTAGCGATCGTAAATCGCAGTCAGCGTCGGTACATCCGGCGGCTTGGGCAGCAGGTCCTGCACGCCCTGCATAAACTCGGTCAGCTCGCAATCACGCCTGACGGTAATCAGGTTGCGGGTCAGCTCAAACTGAGCGATTGCATCGCGCAGGTTCTGGCCCGCAACGCCCTTGATCTTGTCCGCATTGGCGGCCAGATTATCAATGCTGTCATACTCATTGAGCCATTTGACCGCCGTCTTGGGCCCCACCTTGGCCACGCCGGGCACATTATCCACGTTATCGCCGATCAGCATCAGATAATCCACAATGCGATCGGGCCTGACCCCGAACTTGGCCAGCACACCCGCTTCATCCAGGTTTTCACCTGTCATGGTGTTTACCAGCGAAATATGGGAATTGACCAGTTGAGCCAAATCCTTGTCGCCAGTTGATATAATAGTGTGAATATCGGAGCGGGCAGCCATATCGGCCAACGTCGCAATCACGTCATCCGCTTCCACGCCCGGCGCAGCAATAACGGGCCAGCCCATGGCGCGGATGGCCTCATGAATAGGGCCGGTCTGCA
>JBOIGK010000051.1:0-4673 GCA_050742695.1 Advenella sp.
GGCTTATGCATTTACCCATATGTTGCGGTTTGATGCGCTGGTCGAGCATGCCACGCGGCAGGAGCGGGCACAGATTATCGCCCGTCGGCGCGGTGGCGGTTGGCTGATCGGCACGATCTGCGCAACGATCAACCTGATTCCCCTGACCTGGATTGTATTGCCTGTATTTACCTCCCTGGTCTACGCTCACCACGGTCTGGCTGCACTGGCCGAACAACGTCGAAATAGCCCGCCGCTATTGTCTGCACAGTCCGATCTTTAGCGTTAGAATAGCGTCATCCCGAGACGGGCCAACAACAGGATGAGCATTATGAACGATAAGGCAGCACGTAAAATCAGTTTGATCATTGTGGGAGACGAAATCCTTTCCGGCCGGCGTCAGGACAAGCATCTGTCCAAAATCATCGAGTTGCTTGCCGCGCGAGGCATGCAACTGTCGCGCGCCGAATTCCTGCCGGACGATCTTGGAACCCTGATTGCTGCCTACAAACGCAGTTTTGCGTCGGACGATATTGTTTTTTCCAGTGGTGGCATTGGCGCCACGCCCGACGATAAAACCCGCACGGCGGTCGCGCAGGCGCTGGGTGTACCGCTGGCCCTGCATCCGGAAGCCGAAAGGCTGATCACCGAACGCTTTGCGCAACTTGCGCTGGAAGGGCGTGGTACGCACGATCCTGGCTCGCCAGAGAATCAACGCCGGCTGGCCATGGGCGTGTTTCCGGTTGGCGCCGAGATTGTGCCCAATCCCTATAACCGCATTCCGGGCTTTTTCATCCAGGACCATACTTTTGTCCCGGGATTTCCGGAAATGGCCTGGCCCATGGTCGAGTGGACCCTGGATAACCGTTATGCAGATTATCAGAACCTGAGTCAACTGGTCTCGCACAACATCCTGGCCTACGGTGTTCCCGAATCGCGAATCACGCCGGCGCTGGAGCATATCGAAACGAACTGGACCGGCATCAGCACGTTCAGCCTGCCGACCATGGGTCAGGGCGCGGGCGCCTATATCGATCTGGGCGTCAAAGGCGAAGAGCCGGCTGCGACTGCGGCGTTTGACTATTTAAAAGGTGAGATCTTGCGCGTGGGCGGACGGTTTCATCCGGACAAACCCGTATAAAGGACGATAATGTCGTATTTGTAAGAAAATCCGACATTATCGGGTTCCTATTTTTCACAATATGATATAGAATATATTGCACTGCAATAGTTTGAATCCACCCATCATGGCTAACCGGCTCTTAACTACGCAGGCTGCGTCCGATTCCGACAAGACCAATGCCGTTTCCGGCATTAGTATTCAGGTCCTGGAACGCACAATGAAGGTGCTGGATGTCCTGGCTGACCAGCCGCATCCGGTCTCGCTTAAGGATATCGCGGCGCTCACGGCGCTGCACGCCTCAACCGCCCATCGCATACTAAATGATCTGGCCGTAGGTCGCTACGTCGAGCGTGTCAATAATGGCATGTACCAATTGGGTATCCGGCTTCTGGAGCTGGGGGCGCTGGTCAAGGACCGACTGAATGTGCGCGATGTGGCGCACGATCATTTGCAGACCCTGCACCATCTGACCGGGCAGACGGTGAATCTGTCTATCCAGCAGGGAGATGACATTGTCTATATTGATCGCGCCTGGAGCGAACGTTCGGGCATGCAGGTTGTGCGAGCCATTGGCGGGCGGGCGCCGCTGCACCTGACCTCCGTCGGTAAGCTCTTTCTGGCCTCGTCCGACGCCCGTTATGTACGTGCTTACGCTACGCGCACGGGCTTATCGGGCAACACCCGCAACAGTCTGACTGATCTGGATCGCCTTGAGCGCGACCTGAGCTTTGTGCGTCGCCATGGCTACGCCCGTGATAACGAAGAACTTGAGCTGGGCGTGCGTTGCATCTCTGCCGGTATCTATGACGATTCGGGCAAACTGGTGGCCGGGCTGTCCATTTCCGCGCCGGCAGAGCGCCTGCAGGAAGAGTGGGTGGAAATGTTGGTAAGCACCGCAGCAAAAATATCTGCAGCCCTGGGTTACGAATAGTCAGTTGCGTGTCGATGACGCTTCGCTTGAACGTTCTCCAGGAGCTCTTGCGTGTCATGGTCGAGTCACACAATTCATATAGTATTCAATAAATTATCGACGTTTGACAGACGAAAAGCAGATTTTGTTGCATTGCACAAAAAATGCTTGACCCTCTGGAAATGATGTGTATAATTTAAATTGTGCAATGCAACAATAAAAGGGCGGGTGGTCATAGCCCGGGAAGTGAAAAGAACATTGCCGCCGATGCAGCAAACTGTTTGAGCAGATCCCTGTCGTGCACGAGCACCAGGCCCTGTATTACTTAACACTGTACTATCTACCGAGGATACATCATCATGAGCGCCATTCCACAACAAATTCTTGACCGTCAAAAATCCGCACTGAACGCTGCTGTTGCCGTTCAGGGTTCCCTGTTCAGCGGCTTTGAAAAGCTGGTTGACCTGAACCTGAAAGTGATCAAAGCGACATTGGGTGAAGTTGCAGAACAAACCCAGCAAGTTGCCGAACTGAAAGATCCACAAGAAGCAGCTGCCTACGTGTCTTCACTGGCCCAGCCCAACTCAGAAAAAGCTATCGCGTACACCAAGCACGTGTATGACATCGTTTCTGGCGTCAGCAATGAACTGATCAAACTGACAGAAGCGCAAGTTGCCGAAGGTCAGCAACAGGTTTCCGAAGCCATTGACCAACTGGCCAAAAACGCGCCTACAGGTTCTGAAAGTGCTGTTGCGTTGATGAAATCATCACTGGCAACGGTATCTACTGCCTATGATTCAATGAACAAAGCTGCCAAGCAGGCTGCTGAAGTTGCCGAGTCCAATATCTCCGCTGCAACCAATGCAACCATCAAGGCAACAGAGACAGCCACCAAAGCAGCAGCAACGGCCAGCCGTTCAACTGCCCGCCGCCAGGCTTAATCTGCGCCAATAACGGGCGAGCGCTTCGGCGGCGCCCGGGATAAAAAAATAGCCCTTTCATTGTGAAGGGCTATTTTTTTGCGTATTCGAAAAAGAGTCAGGCTGCGCCGGGCTGGCTTATCTGTGCAATCGCTCTGACGCATTCGTCCACCAGCACGGGGCCCCGATAGATCAGTCCCGTGTACAGCTGAATGGCATTGGCGCCCGCCTGCACTTTTTCTGCTGCCTGAGCGCCTTCCATAATACCGCCTACGCCGATAATGGGATAGTCGGCAGCCAGCTCCTGCCGCAAACCCCGAATGACTTTGAGTGACGCTTCATGTACAGGCATGCCGGATAAGCCACCCTTTTCCTTGGCATGGGGCAGCCCGTTGACGCCTTTGCGTGACAAGGTTGTATTGGTGGCAATGACGCCATCAATCTCGTATTGCGACAATAGCCCGGCAATGGTGGCAATCTGGTTGGCGTCCAGATCCGGCGCGATTTTTACCACAACAGGCACAGCCCGCCCGTGTTTATCGGCCAGTTCCTTGCGTTTTTCGCGCAGTGCGGTCAGCAAACCGGTGAGTTCGTCTACCTGTTGCAGGGCGCGCAGGTTCTGGGTATTGGGCGAAGATATGTTAACGGTCACATAATCGGCGTGCGCATATACGCCGGCCAGTCCAAGCAGATAGTCATCGGCTGCCTGTTCTATGGGGGTGGCCGCATTTTTTCCGATATTCAGGCCAAGAATGCCGCCGCGTTTTTTCCATTCGCTGCGGGCCACATTGGCCAGGAAAGCCTCCAACCCCTGGTTATTAAAACCCAGGCGATTGATCAGGGCATTGGCTTGCGGCAGGCGAAACATGCGCGGTTTCGGATTGCCCGGTTGCGCCTTGGGCGTTACCGTACCCACTTCCACGAAGCCGAAGCCCATATGGCCCAGCGCGTCAATATAGGCGCCGTTTTTGTCCAGGCCTGCGGCCAGCCCAACCGGGTTGGGCAAATTCAGGCCCAGCAGCCGCAGAGGGGCGCTGGGCTTGGCATCCAGCACCTTTTTCAGCAGACCCCATTGATGCAATCTGTTCAAGCCTTCCAGGGTGCGTTCGTGCGCCCGTTCAGGGTCCATGGAAAACAGGACCGGGCGGATCAGTGGGTAGAGACGATAGGCAAGTGACATGGCAGATCAGAAAGAGGATAGTTCAGACAGGTCAATGTTTGCGCTGTCGATCCATCGGTGGTTGATATAAAGCTCGATAGGCCGGAAATTGATTTTGTACGCCATTTTGCGGCTTTGAGCGATCCAATAGCCCAGATACAACCACGGCAGGCCACGGTCGTTGCAATGACCGATCTGCCACAAAATACCATACGTACCCAGGCTGCCAGCATAATCGGGATCGTAAAACGTGTATACGGAGGATAACCCGTCATCGGTCACATCGATGATGGACACCATTCTGAGCACCTGGTCCTCATCATGAAACTGCACCAGTTGCGAATCGATGCGACTGGTCAGCAGAAACTCTTCATATTGCTCGGCGCTGTCGTCGTCCATGCCGCCACCGGCATGGCGCGAGGCCTGGTATTTCTTATACAGGTCAAAGTGGCTTTCGTCCCATTCCAGGGCACGGATGCTGGCCCGCAAATTGTCATGACGTTTCAGAATACGGCGCTGGGTGCGGCTGGGCGCAAATTGGGCGCAATTTATTCTGACTGAAATACAGGCGCGGCATTGGTC
>JBOIGK010000052.1:0-2716 GCA_050742695.1 Advenella sp.
GCATTATTCTCGAATAAAACCATGACCGTCAACAATAACTCGTATTTTTAATCCCATATATTGAACTATATTGTTTGCTATAGTATTATTCAAATCATTGAAAACAAACATTTTGCTAGCACTTCTCTTATGAGCGTTTCCGGAACACAAACCATACAGCGCGCAGCCAATTTACTGCGCTTGCTGACTGCCAACAATCGCACGGGACTGCGCCTGGTCGATCTTTATCAAATGTCGGGCCTCGAGCGATCCACTACTCACCGAATTTTGCAGGGCCTCATCGATGAACAGTTGGTGTCTCAACATCCGAGCACCAAAAAATATTTTCTCGGCGCAAGAGTCTACGAAATGGGTTTGGCAGCGGCGCCTCCGTTCAACTTGCGAGACCTGTGCCACCCTTACATCATGCAACTGGCCGAAGAGACCGGAGATACGGTTTTTCTTGGTATACGTGCGGGTTTCGACGGCGTGTGCGTGGATAGAATGGAAGGCTCTTTTCCCATACGTGTGTTCGTCATGGATATAGGCAGACGCCGCCCGTTAAATATTGGAGCCGCAAACATCGCGATCCTGAGCACCCTATCCGACGAAGAGATCAGACGGGTTTGCTGGGTGAACAAGGAAAAGGTTGAAGCCAACTATCCCAAGTATACCGAGAAGGCACTTTGGAAAAAAATCGATAACGCCAGACAAAATGGCTTTGTCATCAATACGGTGCTCGAAGTTGAGCGGGCTAAAGCCATTGCGGTGCCTGTACATACTACTTTTAATAGTTCAGCCAATGCAGCGATAAGCGTTGCCGCAGTCGATGAAAGATTGTCCGAGAGTCGGATCAAAGAAGTATCAAAAATGCTGTTAGAAACGAAGCTAAAAATTGAAGCAGAGATCAAACAGCTGCTGGAATGATCGTCACCGATTGTCTTCAGAAAGAGTATGGACACGATGAAATGTCATAAACAGTTGCGTTAAAAGTCCATAATATGAGAAACACGTAAACTATTCATTTCAACCATATCAGAAATAATATATCTGCTCCTATAATCCTCGTCTAGTATAAATACACGGCAGCACTTTTTTTCTCAAAAAAAGCCGATTTTATGATGATCCTGCTTTTTCATTTAAGTCCATATAATAGACTTATTTGGCATGACGACAGGATGTTTACGACGAAGGGGCAAAGCTCAGAATGGATAGAAGCACAGCAAGCATTTCATCAGTCGTTGGTGTCGGTCACACTGATTGGGTGGAAGATTACAAACGGGTACGCAAAGGTGAAAAACCGCAAGACTCCAATGGATACGCGACACTCGCTTTCAAGCGCGCCCTGGAGGATGCGGGAATATCGCGTGACGACGTCGATGGATTAATCGTCGGTCCGACAACAGCATACGAGCGCATGGGTGAAATTCTCAATATCAACCCACGCTGGGGCGGACAAGCGGATGCCGTTCAAGCAGTCCTTCAGGCAGTCCTGGCGATAAAGTCAGGCATGGCCGAAGTAATTGCGCTTGTGTACGGCAACGACCAGCGCTCAGCAGCCGTGCAATACGGTGGCCCAGAAGCCATGGGAGGAGGTGCCTTTTTATCCTACGTCTATCACAGTCCCTGGGGCCTGACTTCACAGGGCGCCTTGTACGCGCTTATGTATCAGCGCTACAAGGAGCTCAACGCACTGGATGACACCACACTGGGCCAGGTTGCAGTCGCGCAGCGACAATGGGCCAGTCTGAATCCCAACGCCATTATGCGCAAGACCATTACGATGGACGATTATCTTAACAGTACCTATATCGCCGAACCATTGCATTTATATGATTATTGCTTGATCAATGATGGCGGAGTGGCACTGATTATCATGGAGGCAGAGCGGGCCAAAAAAACTGTAAAAAATCCGGTGTACATCCGTGGCATCGGGCGCTCGGACTTGAACAGCAAAGCAACCAGCCTCGGGCCTCGTCTGCTCGATTTTTATTTGCCCGCGCAACGGGCAGCAGCAGAACAAGTGTTTCAGGCCGCAGGCATGGGGCCCAAGGACATGGACGCACTGATGGTCTATGACAGTTTCAGCCCCCACATTTTGTTTGCGTTAGAAGGGTTTGGCTATTGCGGCGTAGGCGAGGCAGATAAATTCATTGCCCAGTATGGAATCGGCGTGGGCGGCAAGCTGCCCATCAATACCGGCGGCGGACATCTTTCCGAGTCCTATATGCAGGGATGGAATCATCAAATCGAAGCTATTCGCCAGCTTCGAGGAGGACTGGGTGAACGACAGGTTGCCAATTGCCGAAACGTGCAATACACATCTGACGTAGCTGGTAAAGCAATGTCTATTATCTACGGTGTTTAAGGAGAATCGCATGACGCTAACTACCACTGTTCTACCACGTTTGTTTTCTCCTTATGATGCCCCCATGTGGGAAAGCATCAACCAAAAATGCATGAAATTGCAATGGTGTCCGGAATCTGAACAGTTTCGCTATCCGCCTGGCCCGGCTTGCCCGATATCTCTGAGCATGGAATACGAATGGCGGGCGATTAGCGGTTTGGGCCGCATTATTTCCTGGACAGTATTTCACAAAACCTATTTGCCAGCCTATCCGGCTCCTCATTTGGTCATTGCGGTCCAGCTTAAAGAAGGACCGATTCTGGTGTCGAACATGGCCTACAGTGATCTTGAGCGGTTACGCCTTGATCTGCCTGTGCGCATGATCTATGC
>JBOIGK010000053.1:0-5298 GCA_050742695.1 Advenella sp.
CGCTCCAGCACGGCTGGTCCGGGTGCATATTCCAGATTGAAAAAGGCACGCCCAGAGGCAGGCTATCGCGGTCACGCCAGCGCTGGTCTTCCTCTGCTGCGTTGAAAAGCCGGGGATCCATATCAGGAAAGAATGAGGTAATGTCATTCTTGAGCCAGTTGTCGCTGACATTGCCAATGTGGCCGTAACGGCGGGGCCGGGTAAGGAAAATTGGACTCAGGCCGGCCGGACGGGTCAGTTGCCCGGGCGTGTGCACGCGCTCGGAGAGCGCTTCTATATTGGGCAGGCGCGTGGTCCAGACGCCATTGACCAGTTCCTGATCCAGTCCCTTGCCGGCGGGATTCTCGTCGAATTCTCGCCCTCCGAACGCGTTGGCCCAGGTGACCGGCATCTGCTCGAAGGGTTGCGGTTCGGTACTGACGCCGCCAAGCCAGTAACGATCGCCCCACGCGATCAGGCTTTTGTCCAGCCCGCCAACCTGTATCCGGACTGCGCAACGGGTCTTGTCGGGCTGGTGCGCCGTATAGGCCGAACCGCTGACCAGAAACTCAGGATGTACCTTGGGCAGGACCAGATCCAGGATGCCGTCGCAATCCATCTGGTGTATCAGCCGGGTGCTCAGTTCGGCCTCGGGCACCAGTTTGGGATCATCCGTGGTGAAGTCGATCAGTGAGTAGACAAGCACGCCCAGGCGGGTATGTTGTCGATAGCCATAGGGTCGCGTGAGCACACCCAGGCGCAGGGGTTTGATTGTTCTCATTGATATTTCAGTGGTCGTGCCGGTCGAACAGACACCCGTTAACTCATGTGAATCTGGTCGCCATTGATTTTCATCACGTCCTGGGCGGTCAGCGTAGTGTAGCCGCCGTGCACGCGGGTCAGCTTTTCAGCTTCATAGTCAATGGTCTGAGCGCGGACATGATCCACTTCCTTCACATGACGAAAGCACAGGCGCGCAACACTGTTGATACGGTCTGCCATGAGGCCGATCACAGTTGAAAAGAAGGTGGCTTTGCCAACGGTGGCTTCCAGCTCTTTACCTGCATAGGTCATCTGGCCAATCGTGACACTGGCGGTCTCGTTTTGCTGCTGGTAGTGCCTGGCTGAAACCACTAATGTGTCTGCGCTGCCCAGTTGAGTTTGGGTCGCAGAGTGAATTGAGACGCTGCCATTGATGCTTTGAATTGCCAGGTCGCCGTTCACGCGTAATGCAACCGGTGCATTGTTGCTGCGCGAGACCACCGCGATTAAATAAACACGGTCGTGATCCGGACCGCTGATGATGACCTGGTCACCCACTTGCGGCTCGATCAGGCAACTAAGGGCCTGCTGGCAGACCCAGTCTACTCCGTCGCAGTTGACGGTAAAGAGGGTGCCATTGACCAACTGAACCGTGCCGATAAGCTGTACGGGATCGTAGCTGAGTGTCCGCTTTTGTGAGGCGAGCATGACTTCTCTCCGGTCAAATGAATAATATGCAATTGTCAGGGTTGAATACTTCATGGATATGACATTCTGATGAACAGCGTCAGTTTTACATTTTGCAGCATCTGTATCGCGCAGGTAACCGGGCAGAACACGCAAGGCAGCGTAAATGAGCGTTCGGGTATGAAATTGAGGACGGCGCGCTGCTATTTCACAGCACGCCTGGTCTGGATGCAGCGATTGTGGTGTTGCCTGCCCGGCGTCGGTAAGACTCGCTGACTATGACAACTGTCGTATTCCTCCCCTGAAGTTGTCGTATCAGCCTATTTCCGGTTCAGCACTTTATGCGCATACTGTGGCTGTAGACGACATTGTCTGTCGCTCACAAACTAACGGAGAATACACATGAAATATGTCGATGGTTTTGTTGCTGCGGTGCCGACTGCCAACCGCGAAACGTACATTAAACATGCCTCGGAGGCTGCGGAGATTTTCAAGGAGCTGGGTGCATTGAGTGTTGTCGAGTGCTGGGGCGATGAAGTTCCTGACGGCAAACTCACTTCTTTTCCCATGGCGGTGCAATGCAAGCCGGATGAAACCGTGGTGTTTGCCTGGATTACGTGGCCCTCCAAAGAGGTGCATGACGAGGGCATGAAGAAAATGATGGAAGACCCACGGATGCAGCCCGGCGTGAACCCCATGCCTTTCGATGGCAAACGCATGATATTCGGCGGATTCGTTCCGGTTCTGAACGTGTAGTATTGCCTGCGGCCAGAGACGCGGCGCGTGGCATTACTCGTTGTCGCCCTTGCTGCCTTGGAGCAGCGACGCGGCGCAGCGACGAGATATTCCCAGGGACCCGACACGGCGCGATGGCGCTGTCGTCGGTTTTCTGCCTGCAATCGCGGTTGGTATGTGACACAGCGGCGGGGAGCCTATAAAATACCAGATACTTAATCCTGCCTGGTGTCTGCGTCTCTGCCATTGGTTGGTCATGCAGCGCAATCGGGCAATCTGTCTGGATATTGCATTATGAGAAAAACCCTGTTGTTGCTTGCCGGTTCATGCTCGCTGCTGGCTGCATGCGCTGTTCCGCCGGTTGTTGCTCCGTTGACTGAATCACAATTGCAATCGATGAGCTGCCGGCAGATCGGACGCGAAAGCGATAAACTGAACTTGCGGGTCGATCAATTGCGTGGCCACGACGCCTTGTTCGGACCGGACGAGAGCCAGAAGCAGGCCGCCATCTCTGCAGCGCAGTTCCGCCTGCAGCAATTACGAACACAAAGCGTCAAAAAGCTTTGCACATTCGGCTGAAAAACGGGATATTCATGTTTAAAAATACGACGGGGCGCGCGATCTGCATCATGGCGCTGGGATTGATCGCAGCATGTTCAACCGGCACTGATCATTCAAAAAATGCTGAATGCGGACGCATGAATTCTCGCGTCATGATGGCGCCAGCGCCGGGAGCAGGGGACAATTTCCTGTCCCGCAACAGTGCGGACCAGCGTGCCGATGCACATCGGGAAAGAGCGCGTCGCATGGGCTGCGACTAATTACAGACTGGCAATCTCAATAGTCGGGGTGGCAACCGCCACCACAGCACGGAGTGAGGCCAGTCGAACCTTGCTAAACGGGAGCGTCTGATATGAATCCACAGGACAAAAACGGAAAACTTGATTACATCGAGTTTACGGTCAGCGATATTGTCCGTACTTGCAAATTCTATGCGGATGCCTTTGGCTGGTCCTTCAAGGACTATGGGCCGCATTACTGTGAATTTACCGACGGGCGTTTTACCGGGGGATTTGCGCAGGGCGAGCCGGTCAGCCCGGGCGGCCCGCTGGTCATTCTGTATGCGGATAACCTGGCGCAGATGCAGGAGCGTATCGAGCGCGCCGGGGGCCGGATTGTCAAACCCGTTTTTGCGTTTCCCGGTGGCCGGCGATTTCATTTTGCCGACCCGGACGGCCATGAGCTTGCGGTGTGGTCAGACCAGCAGGATTAAGCCTGTACTGCCTGTTTCTGGTTTCTGATTAGGTCCACTCCCTGGTTGGCCAGAGCATCAGCCCGTTCGTTGCCCGGGTCGCCGGCATGACCCTTGACCCACTTCCAGGTAACATCGTGCCTGGCAACCTGCTCATTGAGCAACAGCCACAAATCGACATTTTTAACCGGCTTTTTATCGGCGGTCTTCCAGTTGCGCGCCTGCCAGCCGGCCATCCATTCGCAGATTCCCTTTTGTACGTATTGTGAATCGACATGCAGGGTAACGTTGCAACTGCGTTTGAGTGCCCGCAATGCTTCGACCACTGCCATCATTTCCATGCGATTGTTGGTGGTTTGCGCCTCACCGCCGAAAAGCGTTTTTTCATGCGGACCCTGGCGCAGCAGTACGCCCCAGCCGCCGGGGCCGGGGTTGCCCTTGCAGGCGCCGTCTGTCCAAATATTGACTTGTGGTTTATCCATGAGGTTCTTTAAAAAGCTGACGTACATCGCGGCGGGATATTGCAGCTTCGCCGCGGGCGAATTTTTTCTTCTTCTTGGTTTTCCAGGAGGGGCCGATCAGCGTCATGCCATGGGCACGCTTGACTGCGGCCAGCAGGTATACGGCGCCTGCGACGGGCCACCATCGATCACCGGCCTGGTTCATGAAGTTCCACCGGTTGAGCCACCGATCCGTATGGCAGGCGGGAGTGTAACAGCCAAAGTAGCCCCGGTCTACCTCGAATGACAGCAGTTTCATCCAATCTTTCAGGCGTGTGACCGATACCTGGCGCGAGGCGGCTACCGGCATCCAGGGCTTGCGCAAGGGCATGCGCGAGCGCAGGCCCCACAGGCTCCAGGGGTTGAACCCCGAGATAATCAGGCGGCCTTCGTGAACCAAAACCCTCTCGGCTTCTCGCAAGACCAAATGGGGGTTATCGGCGCATTCCAGAATATGGGGCAGGATCAGCAAATCGATGGAATTGGAGGCCAGCGGAAGGGCGTCCAGCTGCGCCTGGACAAATCGGGTATTGGGGTAGTGGGTGCAATTGTTAAAGCTGTCATCGGTCAGAATGATTTTGGTGCGCATTCTGTTATGATGCAAAAAATTCCAGTCAGGCAGGCCGACCTGAACCGCGTTGAACCCGAAAGAGTCGGCCACAATCTGATCAAATTTTGATGATTCCCATTGTATGACGCGCTGGCCCGGGTCTGTATTGAACCAATCTGCCAGATTGATGATTCGCGAATGGATTTGTTTCACTGATTCCTCGGTATAAATGCGGCGCCTTAAGTAAAGAGACTATCTGATGACTATAAAAATCTGGCCGATCAGCGCGTTCAGCGACAATTATATCTGGGCAATTGTACAGGGTGATCAGGCGGTTGTCGTTGATCCCGGTGATGCTGCCCCGGTGCTTGCTTACCTGCGCGATCAAGGGTTAACCCTTACCAATATTCTCCTTACCCATCATCATTCTGATCACGTCGGCGGCGTGGCCGAGCTTGTCCAATACACCGGCGCCAGGGTCTATGGGCCACCTGGCCCGACAATCCCCTGTCGCGATGTCGAGCTCAGGCAAGGCGATAACGTCAATCTGGGTATATTTGGGCAATTTACCGTTTTGGAAGTTCCGGGCCATACGCTGGATCATATTGCCTACTTCGGGCAGGTCGATGAGCGAAATGTGCTGTTCTGCGGCGACACGCTGTTCGCGACAGGCTGTGGCAGGCTATTTGAAGGAAATTCTAGACAAATGCAACAAAGCCTTGATAAATTTAGAAAATTGCCTCACAATACGTCCGTCTATTGTGCTCACGAATACACCTTGGGCAACATCCGCTGGGCACGTACCGTCGATCCGCACAACCCTGATCTGGAGC
>JBOIGK010000054.1:0-2368 GCA_050742695.1 Advenella sp.
ATGTTTCACTGAAGGCTTCGAACTTGACTGGTCCACCTGCCCAGCGGATCTGAACATCCTGAAGCAAGTTGTGCTGGCGCGGAATCGAGCGCAGCACTCGGACCTCGTTCTGGATCATCTGAGCCACGACCAGAAGTCACTGCAAGCATATCCAAAACCGTTTTTCGCCCGCCCTGAAGACGAAGGGCTGGACCCTACTGCCACATGCTTCCTCTCCCCAACAATCCACATCAGCCACGAGAATCTTTTGGAGGCGATTGACCAGGCTGAACAACTGGCATTATGGCTGCAGCAGAAGATCGAAGAGCATCGGTAGCTCAAATGGACGAATTCTCAGGCGTCCTTAGACTCTGCCGGACCTAGCGGAATCATGTGGTAATGCCTTACCCCTAAGCTAGCATTTTAGTAACCTATAACAAGTTAGAACTGATAAGGAGATGAAGTGGGAACCAAGGAAGATCAATACAAACAGTCGTTCGGACTGGGACAACCGCCCTCCCGTAAGAAGATCAACGCCGCCTTGAAGCACGCGCTCGATATTCGCAAGTTTGAGATTGGTCTGTATTGGCAGCGCGCGGCCTACTTTTGGGCATTAATCGCCGCAGCTTTTGCCGGTTATTTCGCCGTTCTCGCCGCCCAATATATGCCTGCGAATGACAAGGACTTCAATGCATTCGTCATAGCCTGTCTCGGTTTGATTTTTTCACTTTCGTGGTTTCTTGTAAATCGTGGTAGCAAGTACTGGCAAGAGAACTGGGAGAATCACGTGGACATGCTTGAAGATGACATAACTGGCCCCCTCTACAAGACCATCTTGTATCGGCCACCAAACAAGAATCTCCTTCCGCGCCTCATAGAAGGATCCGCTCCGTTTTCCGTTTCGCAGATCAATCAGTGGGTGAGTCTCTTCACCCTTGCCATCTGGCTGTGCTTGATCTTGGATGTACTCCCGCCGTTTGACCTAGAGGCAAGGCTCTCTGCAAGATACTGCACAGTTAGCATCGCCACAGTAGTTGCGACGTTGCTCTTGGTGTTACGGACAAAGTCAAATATCGACAAGGGTCACAAGCACTCGATGTCAGTCAAGCGTACGTCTGTTATCGACGAATGAGATCTAACACGGAAATAGATGCGGAAGTTCTATCGGCCGGCTCTTTCTCTGGCTAGATAAGTTGGTTGTACTTCGGAAAGCCTCGCGCCGCAAATACGTCGTTTTTAAAGTTGGCATTGTTCAGCCGGGTTTGTCCAAAGCTGATATAGGTGAATTTGCCCCTTGATTTACAGTGCCAGGAGTATTCCTTAAACTAACGACTAGGAATACACCTATGTATACGACTATGAGCTCATCAGATAACAATGACCGGATTGAGGTGATCACCGAAGTCCAGCGCCGCAGGCGCTGGACGGCTGCAGAGAAATTAGCCCTGGTAAAGCGCACATTCGAGCCAGGCCAATCGGTCTCGCTGGTCGCCAGACAAGCCGAAATATCGACCAGCCAGCTATTTCAATGGCGCAAAGCCTATGCCGAAGGGTCGTTGGTCGCCGTTGGTGCCAATGAACCCGTTGTGCCGGCTTCACAGATGCAGGAAGCCATCAGACGCATCAAGCAACTGGAAGCAGCACTAGGTCGCAAAACACTGGAAAACGAGATACTCAAGGAAGCGGTCGACTATGGCAAATCCCGAAAGTGGATTGCGCGATCGCCCTTGTTACCCGGGGACGAGCAGTGAGATAGGTTTGCTCAGTTCTTGGCGTCTCGCGCAGTCATGTGACCACTCGTTTACGTCGTCCGGCCGACTGGATCAATGCCCGAAAAGCACGGCCCGTCGCCGATGATAAGCAACTAATCAGCGATCTGATCACTGTCGTTCGTGACCGGGCCAGCTACGGCTACAGACGGATCTGGGCTGTATTGCGCCATCAGGGCGTGGACGGGCGCAAGTATCAGATTAATCATAAACGGGTTTATCGAATCATGCGTGATCGCCACCTTCTGCTGTATCGGCATGGCGCACGTCCCGTCAGTCACCGCCGGCATGAGGGTAAGGTTGCCGTCGGCACCAGTAATACACGGTGGTGTTCCGACGGATTTGAGTTATCCTGCGACAATGGGGAGCGCGTGCGGGTGGCCTTTGCGCTCGATTGTTGTGACCGAGAAGTCATGAGCTGGGTAGCGACCACCAAAGGGATTGATGCCTAGCTGGTGGGCGATCTGATGATGCAGGCAGTAGAAGCGCGGTTCGGACCTGGTCAGACCGCCGCTCAGACTGTCGAATGGCTCTCTGATAACGGCTCTTGTTACACCGCAGCCAATACCCGTCAGTTTGCACGAATGCTGGGCTTAAAGCCGGTTACCACACCTGTGGTC
>JBOIGK010000055.1:0-8823 GCA_050742695.1 Advenella sp.
CGGCAGTTGCGTGCACACATATGCAATGTCCAGCATTTCTTCAATTGAATGGGCGCGCCATGCGCCGCATTCCTGGCATACCACGTCAAAAATCCTGTCGTTGCCGGCGATCGCTCCCGTATGGGTCGCTACTGCCAACTGGCCGGTAGCAGAGCTGCCGACTTTCATCAGAATCACCGGCTTGCCGGCCGCAGCAGCTTTGAGCAAGGCGGCGCGCAACCGATTGCCGTCTCGACACCCTTCGATAGCCGCACAAATGACTTTGGTCTGCGTATCCGAGGCCAGAAAATCAATACATTCGGTGACGTCAATATCAGCTTCGTTGCCGGTCGCAACGATGCGTGCGATACCCAACCCTCGTTGAATGGCCTGCGCATATGCACAGGAGCCAAAAGCACCACTTTGGGTCGCAAAACTGATGCCGCCAGGCGAGGGTACAAGTGCCTCCAGTGCAGTGGAGAAGGTTGCAAAATAGCGATTTCGCACACTGACGATGCCCAGGCAATTGGGACCAAGCAATCGCACGCCATGCCGCTTGGCCAGGTCGACCAATTGGTTCTGGCGCACAAGACCTTCTGCGCTTTCTTCAGAAAAGCCCGAACTTAATACCTGAACCGCTTTGATGTTTTTTGCTACGCAATCGTGCAACGCGTCAAGCGCTGCTGACGCAGGCACAATAATGAGCGCCTGATCAACATCGCCGGGGATATCTGCCAGACAAGAGTAGGCTTTCAACCCTTGCACTGTTTCGGCACGCCTGTTAATAGGGTAAATGTCCCCTTCATAACCTGCTTCGAGCAAAAACCGTATCGGCCTGCCTCCCAGTTTTGTCGGGTCTGATGATGCTCCGATGATCGCAACCGAGCGTGGATTGAAGAACTGATTCAATGAATGACTGTTCATCTTAGCTGAGGTGCCCGCCTGAAATTGCGTCAGCGCTTTGGCATGACTGTACGCATCACCAAAACGAAATGCACTGGCCAATAGTCGCGATGCCATGCGCGCTGCCATGGTCTCCTGGGTCATGCCCATGCCGCCGTGCAGCTGGATGACCGATTGGGCAAACGCTATCGCCTGTTCCCGTGTATATATGCCAAGCAGATCCAAGGCGGCCAGATCCTCGCTGCCCCCTGCGTCATCCAGTGAACGCAATGATGCTGTTAACAGGTTCTTGCACGTTTCAAAACTGACATAGAGTTTGGCAACAT
Source organism: Advenella sp. (assembly GCA_050742695.1). GTDB lineage: Bacteria > Pseudomonadota > Gammaproteobacteria > Burkholderiales > Burkholderiaceae_B > Advenella. The sequence goes on from JBOIGK010000055.1 coordinate 1,209, forward strand.
CATGCCGAAGCACCTGAAACTGGGCCAATGGCTGTCCAAACTGCTTACGCTCCTGCAAGTAGCTCACGGTCTCGGCCAGCATATAGTTCATGGTACAAACAATATCTGCGGCAACCGACACTTGCGCCAGTTTCCAGCCGGCCTGACGCATTGCCACCGCGGCATCACCCTGGGCCAGAACGCTATGGTTGGCTATTTTTAATGATCCGATATCAACCTGCTTGATGCGCCGCCGCTCCACGGTGGTAAAACGGCGGGCCTGATCCGGCAATTGCCCGGCCTCGATAATGACAATACTGATTTTCTGGCTAGCCGTGTCAAGCGCGCAGAATAATACGTGTGTGCAACATTCACTCCACTCAAAAGCATCTAGCCGACCACTAAGAATCCAGCCATCAGTGACGGGCGACAGTTGGGCAAGCTTGGGCGTTTCCCGACAGTTGAGCGATCCAGCCAGTTCAATACACGCAACGCCTTGGGCAATCTGCGACAGCAAGGTGCTGACGGTTTCCTGCTCGGGCGCCGCCTCAAGCATGCCAGGCACAATGCAACACCGAGTCATGACCGGCAGGTTAACTGCGCGGGAAGCGATACCTTCTAGCAAAGAGCCGATATCTGCAAAAGAGCCGCCATAGCCGCCATTGCGCTCGGCAATCAGCGTGCTGCCCCACCCCATTTCCTGGATAATGCGCGAATGTATTGCTGTCTGGTGCATCGATGCATTTTTTGCTACACGTTCAGCCCCCTCCAACAGTACGCCGGGAAAAATAGTTGCTGCTTCAAACCCCATCAAATCATGCTCCAAACAATTGACGTGCGACCACATTGCGTTGAACTTCTGTCGTTCCGCCAGCAATGGTCTTGGACCGGGTAAAAATATAGTTCTGTAGCCAGATTCCGGATTCAGTCGGGTCTGCCTCCTCAGATATGAATTGTTGGCTGCCGGCCGGGCCGATAATCCGCAAGGCCACTTCGCTAAGCCCTTGCGCTACCAGGCTGCATCGCAATTTCAGTGCAGAGGGTTTTGCCCCCAATGGCTTTTTCGCCATCATGTCATCGATTGCGTCAGCCAGCATCTCGCGGGCGCCTTTTATCTGCGCTGCCAACAAGAACATACGCTGATTCAGCGCCGAGTAGTCATGACTCGCCTGCTGCTCATGCTGACTTGCCCATAACAGCTGCGTCACTCTGCGCCATTGCCGGACCAGTTGACCAACGCTGGCCGGTGGCAAACGTTCGCGCTCAAGCAGATACTTGGCGCATTGCCAGCCCTGTCCCTCTTGTCCCACCCGTTGGGTCAGCGGTACATGTACGTTTTCGAAAAACACTTCATTAACATGATGCCAGCCATCGATGGTTTCTATCGGTTTCACCGTTATCCCCGGCGTGTCCATGTCCACCAGCAGCAGCGTAATGCCCTCTTGTTTTTTTGCTTCGCGCGAGGTTCTCACCAGCATATAGATCACATTCGCTTCATGCGCATGAGAAGTCCATATTTTCTGTCCATTCACAATGTAATGGTCGCCATCCAATTGGGCACGGGTTTGCAGGGATGCCAGATCAGAACCGGAATTAGGCTCCGAATAGCCCTGGCACCACCAGTCAGAACCGTTGAGAATTCGGGGAAGATAGTGTTGTTTTTGTTCGGGTGTCCCATACTGCATAATGACCGGCCCGATGTGCCCCAGCCCATGATGATAAAGCGGTGGACAATCAAAATCTGCGATTGCCTCTTCAAATATCATGCGCTGGCGCAGGTCCCAGCCGGTACCGCCATGCTCCAGCGGCCAGCCCGGCGCTGCCCAACCATGTTCGTGCAGGATTTGCTGCCACCGGCTATATACCGTACGCGTCAGTTTTTCTCCGGCCCGCACCTTTTCGCGGATATCTTCGGGACAATTGTGTCCAACGAAATGACGCACTTCGCGTTGATACGCCAGATAACGACCCTGTTCATTGTTTGTGCTCGATAGCAAGGAAAGATAATGTTCATTCAGTTGCGCAGCCATATTACCTGCCCTTGTACTGCGGTGAACGTTTTTCCAGAAAAGCCTGTTGCGCCTCGGCTGCGTCTTCTGTCCTGGACAGCGCAACAGTAATGTTTTGCTCGTAACGATAACCCTCACGCTGCGGCATATTGAGCGTCACTTGCGCAGCCTGCTTGGCATACTGTAAAGACAAAGGCGCTTTTGCTGCGATCTCTTTAGCCAGATTCAAGGCATAAGGCAACAGCTCTTGTCGCGGCAGGCTGGCCTCTATCAACCCTAAACGGTAGAGTTCATCAGCGGTCACTTTCATTCCAGTATAAAACATGCGCCGGGCCCTGGATTTTCCAAAAATTCGCTGTAATAATGCAGTCCCGCCGGCCAGCCCGACATTGATCTCTGGCATGGCAATGTACGCATTATCCGAAGCAATCCAGATATCGCAAGCGGCCATCAACCCGAAGCCGGCTCCAAGCGCGGGGCCGTTTACCGCTGCGATAACCGGCTTGCTGCAGTCAGCAATGGAAAGAGCCGCTTCGCGCACCAGACGATTGTGGCTCCAGTATGCGCCTGGACCGCGTTGCTTTATAGCAGGACGCTCGGAGATATCCGCACCCGCAGAAAATATGTCGCCGTGCGCAGTCAATACAACGCATCGTATTTCTTCATCATCATTGAAAGAATCGAAAACGCCGATCAATTCCTCACGCAGGGCAGCACTTTGTGCATTGACCGGTGGGCGATTCAAATAGACAATAGCAACGCCATCTAGACGTTCAACTTCGATAAATTTAAGAGTCATTGGTTTGGCTTCCATAGATAGTATTCTGGTTATTACTGAACGATAAATTTCACACCGCCGTCCACCAGCCCCTGCAGCTTTTGGGCCTCTGCGTCAAGGAAATGGGCAAACTCGGCTGGCGTGCCGCCGACAACAAACAGTCCAGCACTATCGAGCACTTTTCGAACCTTCGGATCGGAAAGAGAGGCATTCAGTCCCTTGTTCAATTTATCGATAACGGGTTTTGGTGTATTGGCCGGTGCAATGAAACCGAACCAACTGCCAAAGACCATATTGATGCCCTGTTCCTTGAAGGTTGGCACTTCAGGTGCCGCCGGATGTCTGGACTCATTCGCAATACCCAGTGCCCGTAACCGTCCCGCACGTACATTGGCAATAGAACTCGGTCCGTCAAAAATGCCATCGACCAGACCGGCCAATAGATCATTCATGGCGGGTCCTGTACCTTTGTATGGAACATGAGTAAACGTCACACCCACTTGCTTGGCCCACAACTCCGCGGCAACATGAGGGCTGGAGGCATTGCCGGACGAGGCAAACTTCAGGTTACCCGGTGCTTTTTTCCCTTTCTTGATCACGTCATCAAGCGTATGCAAATCACTGTTGGCGGGCACAACAAGCATACTGCGGCTGTTGCCCAGCAACATGACCGGTGTCAGCGCAGCTGACTCGTAGGGCAGGTCCTTTCTCAGGATCGGATTGGATGTATAGGCATAACTGGTCAGCAACAACGTGTAGCCATCGGGTTTGGCTCTGGCAACCTGCTGCGTACCGATAATCGTGGCTGCGCCGCCTTTGTTTTCCACCACGACCTGCGTATTCCACAAACGCCCCAGATAATCACCAATTGAACGGGCATAGGCATCCGTGATTCCACCTGCCGTGTAGGGAACAACAAGGGTAATAGGCCGATCCGGGAAGGTCTGCGCGTGCACCGAAAATACGCATGCCGCACATAAAGACGCAATCGCCATTTTCAATTTCGTTTGATGTTTTCTCATGCTTTTGATCTCGGGAAGATATTGACCATTCAATTATTTTTCATGTGTCACGGCAATTGCCGCACTATCGATGACCGCTTTCCAGCGCTTTTGCTCGCTGCGGACAAGAGCCTGCATTTGCTCAGGCGTACTGCCACCGAGCATGGAACCGGTTGAGGCAAACGTTGCCTGTAATGTCTTGTCGGACGCGACCTTATTGATTAACGTGTTGAGCTTTTCAATAACGGCATCGGGTGTTGCACCAGGCGCCGTAATGTAATTGACCGGCGACGCCTCGAAACCCTTCAACACGTCGGCAATTGGCCGAATGCCCGGTTCAATTGCCGCCGGCTCCAATGTCGACACGCCCAGTGCCCGCACCTTCCCCGAGCGGATATACGGCAGGTATACGCTGAGCGTATCGATAGTCATCTGCACGCGTCCTCCTACAATATCGGCTGCAGCAACAGACGAGCCCCTGTAAGGTACATGGGTGATGTTTATGCCTGCCATTTTCTTGAACAGCTCTCCCGCAAGATGACTGGTCGAACCAATACCCGAACTGGCAAAATTTACCTTGGCCGGGTTTTTCTTTGCGTAGTCGATCAATTGCTGTATTGAGATTGCGGGAAAGTCTCGGGCGACAACCAGAACATTCACGCCCGCTGTCAGTTTACTGACGGCGCGCAAATCCTTGAGCGCATCATAGGGCAAGTTATCTATCAGATAAGGTGCGGTCATTTGCTGGCCGGGCGTGGTGTACAAAAGCGTATAGCCATCGGGAGTCGCGTGTGCTACTCGGGCGGCACCCAGCGTGCCTCCTGCACCCGGTACGTTCTCTACCACAACACTTTGCCCGACCAGCTCGGACATCTCCTTCGCAAACCTGCGTGCACCAATATCCGCCCCGCCACCCGGAGCAAATGGCACGACCAGGCGGATCGCTTTATTTGGAAAACCTACTTCGCCAGCGCGGACAGATAGCTGTGAACCGGTAAGCGCGGCGAATGCCAAGAACACGGGTAACCAAATCCTCACATTGCCTCCTTATTTTTATAAGCCGCCCGGATCCGCAATTTAAACTTACCGAACGATCGTTAAGTTCGAACTATACAGATACCCAGGAATCGGACAAATTAGGGCAAACCCGCACAATAGAATCAAGCAGAATGCAAGCGCATAATCTCGGTAGCGTGAGAAGCAATCATTTCCATTACTGACGTAAACAGCAAGGCGCCGCGCGCTAGGCAAACATCCATCTTAGTTCGCGGATAACAAAATCGATGAACCTTCTTTGCAATTGCGTCATATGAAAAGTCTGTGTGGATATCACATACAGACGATCACCAAACCCTTTTACTTGGCAATCCGGCAGTAGCCTGACCAACGAGGCGTCATCCAGTTCTTTTTGTATCGAATAAACCGGCAGCAAGCCAATGCCCTGGCCGCCGATCACGTTATCTCTGAGGAACGGCAACGATTCGGACTGCACCCGTAAATTTAGTGGAATATGGACCGTGCTATTTTCACTTGTGATAACAGTAAGTTTGGGGCTGGCCACGGTGTAGGTAGGCGCAATAAATGGCAAAACGGCCAGCTGCCCTGGCAGCGTAATCGGCTCAATCGTTTCCAGAAAACCAGGAGCAGCACATATACACCAAGGTACGGCGCCTATATCACGGGCGACATAGTCCTGGGGAATGTTGTCAATCGTTGTTATCTGCAAGGCAACATCAATTTCGGAAGACAGGAAATTCTTGATCCTGTTGCTGAAAATTATTGTGAATGAAATATTCGGATTTTCTTTGATGAAATCGATGAGGACAGTGTTGAAATAATCCAGGCCCAGGCTGGTCGGCACGCATAGCCGTATGTGTCCCTGCATCTCATTTTTCAGTCCCGCTAGCTGACGCTGCGCATTATCGAGCTGTTCAAAGACTCCGACGCAATGGTCATACAGGCATTGGCCTGACCCCGTCAGGTCAATATCGCGTGTAGAGCGCCGGATCAGTTGCGTGCCGGTGCTATTTTCCAGCGCCTTGAGTTTCTGACTGACCCCCGAACGGCTGATTCGCAATTTTCTGCCGGCGGCAGACAGCGAACCTGTACGCACAATTTCATGAAATACGTACAAAAGATTTAAATCGTATTCATAAGGTTTCATATGAAATACACCCTGCCTTGTGCATGCCATCATTGTTCATCAATTTGTATTGTAGGTATTTTCCTTTATATTGTTCATAATTGATAAACAATCTGTTAAGGGCAGGCGCGTTGTATCGGCCAGGCAGATTCGGTAAGCTTTTTCTTATAACGAAAGGATACGAGACAATGATCAAGGCAAATCTGATTTTCAATGATGCCGTGGTAAGCAATGAAGCGATAAATCGGCAAACAGACTTGCTGATGGGCGCATTCGAACAAGCTGGCATGACAGACACAGATGTGATTGCCATCTACCTGCCCAATTGCCCTTCGCTCATTGAAGCCATTGCCGCTTCGATGTTATACGGCAATAATTATTGTCCGATCAATTACCGGCTGACCCCGGTCGAAGTCAGCTATTTGTTGCGCGACAGTGAAGCCAAAGTAATTGTGACCTGCAACGAAGGCTATGAAAAGATCAAGGCAGTTGTGCCCAATGAAATGAGCGTCATTCTTGCAGATCAAGAACGTGGCCAAATCACCCGCGCGCACACCTACTACAAACTGGATCATTCCGAAGCTGCTGCTCACACGGCGGCAGCATCGCGTCGCTGCCGATATCTTGGCACCCATATGCCCTATACATCGGGCACCACAGGCAAGCCAAAAGGAATCGTACGTGCAAAAAAACTGCGTACCGACATTTCTGCAGCGCCCGGCCTCATCGCCGGCGCACTGGGCATTGACGGCGCTGGCGTAGCGTTAATGCCTGCGCCACTGCATCACAGCGCAACCAACAGTTATGTCCAGCAGGCGCTGTTATACGGCAGCACGCTTATCCTGATGGACAGATTCGACTCCGAAAAAGTCTTGCAGTTAATTGAAAAATACGGCGTAACAACTGCCTATCTTGTGCCCACGATGTACAAAAGAATGCTCGATTTGCCACGGGAGATCAAAGCGCAATACGATTTGTCCAGTCTGCAGTTCGTTGCCTCTACCGGTTCGGCCTGCCCTGCCCCTGTCAAACGCCAGATGATCGAATGGGTAGGACCGGTCATCCATGAAAGCTACGCCTCCAGCGAAATGGGCCTGGTGACACTGATCAATGCTGCCGAATCCATGAAAAAACCCGGCAGCGCCGGCAAGCCGCTGGGCAATGCCCAAATCAGAATCCGGGCAAACGGGACATGGGCGCAAGCCGGCCAAAGCGGACTGATATACGCGCGACAACCCGCCTATGCCGACTTCACCTATAAAAACAATCATAATGCGCGCCAATCCATGCAATGCGATGGTTTGTTGACCGTCGGTGACATTGGCTATCTTGACAATGAAGGATATTTGTATGTGACTGACAGGCAATCGGATATGGTTATTTCTGGCGGCGCCAATATCTATCCTGCCGAAATAGAACAGCTCATTCATCAGCGACAGGACATTGAAGACACCGCCGTGTTCGGCATCCCGGACGACGAATTTGGAGAAAGCCTGATCTGCCTGCTACAAATGAAGGCCGGGCGCACATTGGACAAAGACGAATTCGTCCAGTTTCTCAGGGCGCGTCTGGCGGGCTACAAGATCCCCAAAAAAATCGGCCTGATTGACAAGCTGCCCCGCGAAGAGACCGGCAAGTTATTCAAAAAGAAATTACAACATTCGCTGGCCGATACGCCGGTCACCTACCTTTAAACCATTTTTAT
>JBOIGK010000056.1:0-3594 GCA_050742695.1 Advenella sp.
CAGGAGCAGTTGGCGCTGGCGCGGATACAGCGGGAAAATCTGGAAATCGATCGCGAGAAGGCCCGTCTGGCGCGCCTGAAGGCTGAAGAGCAAGTGCGGCTGGCCCAGAAAGCGCGCGAAGATGAGCGCAAGGCCGCTGCAGAAGCCTCGTCTGGCAATGCCGGTCTGCAGCGTGGTGCGCCCTGGCCCGTACGTGGCAGTGTGCAGGGTCGCTTCGGCACGCCGCGTCCAGATACGGGTGATGTCTGGCGCGGCATTCTGATTCGGGCGGGCAACGGCACGCCGGTCAAGGCGGTAGGCAGCGGCAGCGTGGTTTATGCGTCATGGATTCAGGGATTTGGTAACCTCATTATTGTGGATCACCAAAATGGGTATCTGAGTGTGTATGGTTACAATCAGAGCCTGAGCAAAAGGGTGGGCGACCGTGTACGCATTGGCGAGACCATTGCCCGTGTCGGCGCTACGGGGGGACAGGTTGACCCTGGCCTCTATTTTGAAATCAGACAAGGGTCTACCCCGGTAGATCCCATGAGCTGGCTGGCCCGGTAACGGTGCCGCGCATTTATCCGGAAGACGCTATGAAATTGTTTGCAGTGCGCCAGTTGTCATATGTAATTATCATCGGGCTGATTCAGGCTGGCATCGCCTATTCTCCGGTGGCCTTGTCTCAGCAGAAACCGGCCAATCCGGTGCGGCAGATTCCCGCGCCCGAGACTCACGCCCCGCTACCTGCCGAAGAATCGTTGCCGTTTGCCGAATTGCAGCGTTTCGCGCGTGTGTATGCCGCGATCAAAAACAGCTATGTAGAGCCGATAGAGGATCAGAAGCTGATCGAGTCCGCGATCAAGGGCATGGTTCAGGACCTGGACCCGCATTCGGCCTATCTGGATGAACTTGAGTATGAAGAGATGCGGGTGTCCACCGATGGCGAGTTCGGTGGTCTGGGCATTGAAATTGGTCCTGAAAAAGGCTTTGTGAAAATTATTTCGCCCATTGAAGATACGCCAGCGGCCAAGGCCGGCATCATGCCAGGGGACATCATTACCGGCATCAATGGCGAAAGCATGGAAGGCAAGCCACTGAACGATGTGGTGAAAAATCTCAGGGGAGACGTGGGCTCGTCGATCAAGCTTTCGGTCAGCCGTCCATCCACCGGTAAACAGCTGGACTTTGATCTGGTGCGCGCTGTGATCAAGGTGCAAAGCGTGCGCAGCAAAATGCTGCCTGATGCCATCGCCTATTTGCGTGTATCGCAGTTCCAGGAGCGTACCGGTCCCGACCTGGCGACGCACTTGAAGCAGTTGGACGCCAAGGGCAAGCCCAAAGGGCTGGTGCTGGATTTGCGCAACGATCCGGGCGGGTTGTTGACCGGCGCCATCGGAGTGTCGGCGGCGTTTCTTAAGTCCGGTATCAATGTGGTGTCCACCAAGTCTCGTGACGATCAGGATTCGCATGTGTTCAAGGCCGATGCACGGGACTATGTTCACAATTCAAGTGATTATCTGAAAGATTTGCCAGCCTGGACCAAAACGGTTCCCATGGTGGTATTGATCAATGTCGGTTCGGCATCAGCCGCGGAAATTGTCGCCGGCGCGCTGCAGGACCACAAGCGGGCCACGGTAATGGGAAATCGCAGTTTCGGCAAGGGGTCGGTCCAGGTGGTCATGCCGCTGGATGACAACACTGCGCTCAAACTGACGACGGCGCGTTATTTCACCCCCTCCGGTCGCTCCATCCAGGCCACCGGCATTGTTCCGGATCTCGTGGTGACAGACACCGAAAAAGGCGATCTGTTCAGCTTCCCGCGCGAGGCTGATCTGGCCGAGCATCTGCGCAATGATCAGGCTGGTGAAAATGGTGAGGTCAAGGGCACCACCGCAATCAAGCCAGATGAAAAGGCAGAGGATCAGCAGGTCTTTGAGTTCGGCTCGGCTGACGATTTTCAATTGGCGCAGGCGGTGAACAAACTGCTGGGCAAACCAGTCAAAGGCGGTGCACCGGTTGCCCCGAAGCAACTGAGCGAGAAGGAAAAACAGGCAGAGAAAAAGTCCATTGACGCGACTGCTGGTGGCACGGGTAAACATGGACAGGGTCAGGGCGACAAACCAGTTGGCAGTGAACCGGCTGATGCAGATCAGCCTGATAAGGCCGCGCCTTCTGCGCCACCGCCGGCCGATCGCAAGGCGCCAGCCGATGCAGTCAAGCCAGCAGCACCCGCGCAGCCTGCAGGAAAATAGCCAATGGATGATAACCAGTTGCTGCGTTATGCGCGACATCTGATGCTTGAGGCCATCGGCATCGAGGGGCAGGAAAAGCTGCTTGCCAGTTCCGTGCTGATCCTCGGGCTCGGTGGCCTGGGCTCGCCGGTGGCTGCGTATCTGGCTTCTGCCGGCGTGGGTCGACTGGTGCTGGTAGATGATGATCAGGTCGAGTTGTCTAATTTGCAGCGTCAGATCATCCATACCACCGCGCGTATCGGCCAGAGCAAGGTAGAATCAGCGCTTGCGGCCATTGGCCAGATCAATCCCGAGTGCGTGGTGGACACGGTCGTCGAACGGGTCGATGCCGATCGTCTGGGACAGTTGCTTGCCGGGGTCGATATTATCGTGGATTGCACCGATAATTTCCGCACGCGCCAGGCGATCAATGAAGTGTGTGTTGCGCAGTCCAAGCCCTTTGTGTCGGGCGCGGCCATCCGGTTTGCCGGCCAGGTAACGGTGTTTGATACACGCCACGCAGACTCGCCCTGTTACGCCTGCGCATTTCCTCCGTCTGACAATTTGCCGACAGACAACTGTGCCACCATGGGGGTCTTTGCGCCGCTGGTTGGCATCATCGGCAGCGTAGAGGCGGCAGAAACCATCAAAACGCTGCTGGATGCGGGCGAGAACCTGCGCGGTCGACTTATGATGCTCGATGCGCTATCCATGCAATGGCAAACGCTGCAGCTGGAGCGCAATCGCGCATGCCCCGTATGCGCAACACGCGATCGTTAATTGCTGTCCTGGCTGGGTGTTTTCCTGGTTAAATTGCACTTGTCATTAGCTGGCGCCTGCAGCGTCAGTTGCGTGCTGCGCAGTTCATCACGTCTGAAATAATGAATAAGAACTTGCTGCCCGGGCTGGTAACGGTCCAGCAGCTTGTCCCAGTTTGCCGCTTCAATGCGCAGACCGTCCATGGCCAGCAGAATATCGCCAGCCGACAGGCCTGCCGCATGCGCTGCCCCGCCTTCAATGACCTGCGCCAGGCCCGGTTCGCCGGTAGCCGTGGCCCGCATGGTGGCACCGATGTCTGGCGCACGGCGCTCGGTCTGCCAGTACAGGCTGATGCCTTGTTTTTCCAGCAGCGCGGCCAGCGGCAAATCGTCTGTTTGTTCGGTGGCTGCGTCAATAAATTCCTGCAAATCCACCCCTGTCGCCTGCTTGAGCAGACCCGCAAATTCGTGCTCTTGCACGCCGCGCTGACGTGACTGGTAAAAACGGCGGCCATAGCGATCCCACAGCAATCGCATGATGTCGTCCAGCGACTTGCGGTTGCCGGTGGCGTTGCGAATGCTCAGATCCAGCGCCAGCGCAACCAGGGACCCCTTTGTGT
>JBOIGK010000057.1:0-6028 GCA_050742695.1 Advenella sp.
GTATTGCAGACCCAGCGTGGATGCGTCAGGCCGTCGAGCAACAGGCGCAAAGACGGCCGTAGCGGCGTAGAGAACCCCGCGCGGATATTGTTTTCCCGATTTGCCGCAACAGGCGTATCAACAGTAATGACAAGTGTGGAAAATCCGGCCTTTGCGACACGATCGACAAGCTTGGCAATCTCCTGCCCATCCCCCGGCAGATAGGCCTGGAACCAGGTCTGTGGCGCGATGGACGCCACTTCTTCCAGACGAATCAGGGATGACCCGCTCATGATCATTGGAATACCGGCAAGCGTTGTGGCCTGGGCAAGCACCAGGTCGCCCCGATACGAAGACAATGCACTCAGCCCCATAGGCGCGATGCCCAGCGGCGATCGGTATTGCTGTCCGAACAGCGAGACTGTGGTGTCGATTGCCGATACATCCACCAGGGACCTGGGAATGAATGCATATTCTTGAAACGCGCGGCGATTGTCCTGAACCGAAGCATTGGTCTCGACACCGCCCCGTATATATTCAAAAATGGGTCTGGGCAAGTACCGTTGTGCCATCGCTTCAAAGTCATCCAGACAAAGTGCCCGATCTGTTCGTGCCATTACTGCCCTCGCTGATTATTGGGTTTTCTCGGACCAGGGACTCGCCTGCCACAAAGCCTTGAATTCTGTTTCGGCCTGATCAAGTTCTTCGTGGTAGGTCTTGTTGTCCATATAGCGTAGCGGGACAAACATGGTTTTCGCTTTCGCAATGAACTCCGGGTCAGTTGATGCCTTCTGCACTGCAACCCTGAGTTTTGTCGCTATATCTTCCGGCAAACCCTTGGGCGCAGCAATACCTCTTAAAGAAGCCATGATGACATCATACCCTTGCTCTTTGAAGGTAGGAACGTCAGGCGCAAGCGTACTGCGTTGCTGACTCATCGAGCCCAGCAAACGAATATCCGTGCCACCCTTTTGATAAGCCAGTACTTCGCCCACGTTCATGGCAGCCAGCATAATCTGCCCGCTCTGTATTGCGTTACGTACTTCGCCGGCACCCTTAAAAGGTACGTGATTCAAGGTTGTGCCAGTCAGCTTTTCGAATTTCATCATGGCCAGATGGTCGTCCGAACCCACACCCGTAGTGCCTACCGTGACCTTGCCGGGATTTTCCTTAGCGTATTTTTCAAGATCCTTGAGCGTTTTGATATCGCCTTTCCCGCTGACTGCAAAGCCGTCCGGATCATCGATCAGGTTGCCGATCAGGTCGAAATCGCTCCAATGATAATTGGCTTTACGTTCAATCGGGATTGTCAGCATGTTTGGCGTGTTTACAAAGCCAATGGTGTAGCCATCTGGTTTGGCGCGCTTGATTTCCGAAAAACCGATGGCGCCACCCGCACCGGGGCGATTGAGCACCACAATGTTGGCGCCTTCGCCCAGATATTTCTGTATATAGGGTGCGATGGCCCGTGCCACCAGATCAGTGCCGCCGCCCGGTGCATACGATACCACCATGCTGATGGCATGCTCGGGGTACTGGGCATGCGCCTGTGCAGCGCCAAAGATCAGCGCGGTCGCGGCAAGGACGCGTGTGAGTGTGTATTTCATGTGTTGTCTCCGTTATTAGAATGCGAAAGCATCAGCGAGCGGCCCGCCAGCTTGTTGCCAGTCGGGCAGCCCACTGGTGATACAGCTAGGATGTGACGACGTGCGGAGGTGTTTTTCCGTCCATCATGAGCAATAGTTGCCCGGCGGCCATGCGGGCGACGTTGTGTCTGCCTTCATGGGATACTCCTGCAGTGTGAAACGTCGCTACCACACGAGGGTGGCCTAGTAATGGATTGCCCGCTTCAGGCGGCTCCTGACGCCAGACATCCAGACCGGCGCCGCCCAGGTGCCCACAGTGCAAAGAGGCATGCAGGTCCTCTTCGTTATGAATGCCGCCACGTGCCGTTGAAATAAAAATAGCCCCCCGTTTCATTGCACTAAACGCCTTGGCATTGAACATATCGCGAGTGTCATTATTCAGAGGGCAATGCAGCGACACAATATCAGACTGCGCCAGCAGCGCTTCAAAGGACACAGGCTGGGCCTGTCGCAAACCAATGTCCTGGGGCGTCAGATGCGGGTCGTACGCCAGCACATTCATGCCCAAACCGGTTGCCATCTGTGCAAAGCGACTTCCTATGTGACCAATGCCGACCAGGCCCAGCGTTTTACCTGCGACCTCATGCCCCATCAATGCTTCGCGGCTGCTTGCCTGTTGCGCAACCAATGTGCGATCAGACTCGACGATTTTCCGCGATACCGCCAGTAACAGGCCTAGCGCCATTTCCGCTACCGAGTTGGCGTTCCCGCCAGCCTGATTGACCACGGTAATATTGCGCAAGTTGCATGCGGCAACGTCAATAGTGTCATAACCCGCTCCGGACGAAGAAACGCCCTTGAGCCTGGGACAGTGCGCCAGTAGTGCTTCTGTGACGAATAACCCGGCCGGCAGTTCATCCTTGGCCGCCGAGACATGATAATAATGGGCGTGTTTTAACGTTTCGTACCATTGCTGCTCAGAGGCATTCACATCTATAATTTGCAGCTCAACCTTGTCGTTGCCGGTAAGCAACTGGTCAAAAACCGGATCAATCCACAAATTGGTACGTACTACACAGACTTTTTCGCTCATGACATTCTCTGTTCAGCCAGCATCGTTTGATACGAAACCGAGCTTTGCCAGCTCGACGTCAATCCAGCTGATATCCAGGCGGTCATTGTCAATATCACGAATGATATCGGCCTCCAGGGCGTTCTTGTCGCTCGCCCATTTGAGAATATCTTCAGCCTCTGCATAAGGCACGCATAGCAGCCCGTCTGCATCGCCCACAATAAGATCACCTGGCTCAATGACCATGCCGTCCAGGCTTATGGCCGTATTGATTTGACCCGGGCCGTTTTTATAGGGGCCGCGATGTGTCACACCCGCAGCGTATACGGGAAATGCGCCCTGACTGATGGTATCCAGGTCCCGAATGGCGCCATTGATCACGATTCCGGCGATGCCCTTGCGACTCGCGGTGCGAACCATCAGCTCGCCGATAATTGCATTTGTTGTATCACCGCCGGCATCCACAACGATCACATCGCCTGGCGCAGCCATGTCAATGGCCTTGTGCACGAACAGGTTGTCGCCCGGCCGCGATTTCACGGTGAAGGCTGGCCCGGCCAGCACGCCGCCCGCATGCATCGGCCGCAGCGAGGGGCCACCGGCCGTCAGGCGCTGCATCACGTCACTGATATTGGCCACCGGAATGGCGGCAAAGGATTTGACCAGCGCTGCGCTGACGGCGCGGGTCCGCTGGCGTATTTTGATTTCTACCATTGTTTGTCTCCTTGAATAAGTTGAGACGATTTTATGGCGTAGAATCCAAAACAATACCAAATATTTTTGCTTTTTCAATTCAAAAATATTACAGATTCTATCTCCCAAATTGCCTGATGCTGGATACGCCATGGAAACTAACTATCTGGAAACCTTTGTCAAAACCCTGGATTGCGCCTCCATCTCTGACGCAGCGCGCTATCTGGGCATCACCCCTGGCGCGGTTTCGGCGCGCATCCGTGCGCTTGAGGAGGAGCTTGGCCAGCCTTTGATCAGGCGATCGGGCCATACCGTGAGACCCACCGAGCATGGTCTGCTGATCTGTGATAAGGCGCGACAAATGATTCAGGACTCCCGGGATATGACCGCCATGGTCAAAAACGGCAATGTGCTGGGGGAACTGCGGCTTGGTTCCTTTTTTTCGGGGCTTACCACCCATCTGCCACGGCTTCTGGAAAAAACCTATGAGCATCATCCGGACGTAAGTATTTTTGTGTCGTACGCTCCGTCGGTAGAACTTTGCCACCAGGTGCATTCGGGCACACTGGATATTGCACTTGCTATTGAGCCACAGTTTGCTATCTACAAAAACTGTTCCTGGCTGAAGATTCAGGATGAGCCGCTGACGCTGATTGTGCCGCCAAAATACGCAACGACAAAGTCAACGGAAAATGCCCATGACATCTTGCGCGCTAGTCCGTTTATCCGTTATGCCCGAAGCTCTTACAGCGGCCAACTGGTTGATCGCTATCTTAAGGATCACCGCATTGTGCCAAATCAGCGCCTGGAAATAGACAGTTTGCTCACCATTGCCTCGCTGGTTGCCCGTGGCGTTGGCGTCGCATTGGTTCCCGATTCATTTTCGCTGGAAAGCCTGGGAAAGAGTATTCAGAAAGTACCTCTGCCAGGCCGTACACAGATCCGCAAGATCGGCATGATATGGTCAAATCAGAGCCCACGCGTTACTATCAGCAAATCCATTGCCATGTACGCCCGGAACCTGTTCAATTAATATGACATCTGCACCCTCTCCCAGCCCTACCCTATGGTGGTCCTGGGGCGCGCCCATTGTATTTATTCTGCTGTGGTCATCAGGCTTCAGTTTCGGGAAAATCGGACTGCAGTATGCAGAGCCCTTGACGTTGCTGTCCCTGCGTTATGCCTGCGTGGTGATTGCTCTGCTACCGATACAACAGTTGCTGGGCCTGTCCTGGCCGGCGACACGTCGGGAATGGACCAATATTTGCATCGTCGGCCTATTGATCCAGTTCATGTACTTCAGTT
The DNA here is from genome assembly GCA_050742695.1 of Advenella sp. Taxonomy (GTDB): domain Bacteria; phylum Pseudomonadota; class Gammaproteobacteria; order Burkholderiales; family Burkholderiaceae_B; genus Advenella. The sequence goes on from JBOIGK010000057.1 coordinate 4,636, forward strand.
TCAGCTATGTCGGCATGAAACAAGGCGTCAGCGCCGGAACCGTGGCCTTGATCGTCTCGCTGCAACCCATTCTGGTTGGCATTTGTGCTCCGCAACTGACCGGGGAGCGCCAAAGCCGTCTGCAGTGGCTCGGACTGGGCCTTGGTCTGATCGGCGCCGTCATCGTCATTGCGTCAGGATCGTCTTTGCAGGCCGGCTCGTGGTTCGGCCTGGTGCTGGTCGTCATCTCTTTGTTCGCCCTGACTGCAGGCGTACTCTATGAGCGCGCCAGCAGTACTGCCGTTGCCGGGCCTCATCCGGTCACCGCCAATATTATTCAATGTGCTATTGGCCTGGTGTTCTGCCTGCCGCTGGCCCTGCTCTTGGAAACCAATCATGTCCAGCTGACCTGGCAGTTCGGCGGCGCCCTGGCCTATTTGGTGTTGTGCAATTCGATTATCACCATCTCTCTGTTGCTGGCCATGGTCAGGCGCCAGCAGGCGGCCAGAGTTTCAGCCCTCTTCTTTCTGGTGCCGGCCTGTGCGTCTGTTGTTGCCATGTTCATGCTGGGCGAAACCATGGCGCCCGCTGGTTGGATCGGTATGGCAGTTGCCATTACCGGCGTATTGCTGGCCAGCACCAGGGCATCCGCGCATGTCAGATCGGCTCAGACCAAGCCTACTCATTGACAGCCAGGGTGCCAGGCTCAGCGTGCGCTAATGGTATTCACTCATATATTTCATATCTGTTTTCTAATAACCTGCTGCTCTGTTCAATTTTATATACCTCAGGAGTGAGTATGCAACTCTGGTCCCGTATTGCCCTGTCTGCCGCCATAAGCGGCCTTGTGGCTTCGTCCGCGTTTGCCGCCGACGCTTATCCAACCCAACCGATCCGGGTCATCGTGCCTTTTGCTCCTGGTGGCTCCACAGATATTGTGGCACGCATCGTAGTTCAGGAAATGTCGAAAATCATCGGCAAATCAATGGTCATTGAAAACAAGGCGGGTGCAGGCGGCGCCATCGGTGCAGCCGAAGCTGCCCGGGCAAAACCTGATGGCTACACGCTGAGCATTGCCACGGTATCTACCATGGCGGTCAATCCTGCCTGTCGTCCCGATGATCTGACATATGACCCGGTAAAGGATTTCGCTCCCGTATCCAATTTCGTCAATACGCCCAATGTGGTGGAGGTTCACCCTTCCTTTCCAGCCAGCAATTTCAAGGAATTTGTCGCCGAGCTGAAAAAAAATCCCAAGGAGTATTCCTATGCCACGCCGGGCGTGTGCAGTATCGCCCATTTGATGGGGGAAGCCTTCAAACAGCAATTGGGCGTGGAAATCAGCCACGTGCCCTATAAGGGTGCCGGTCCCGCACTGACCGATGTGGTTGGTGGCCAGGTCAAGGTGATGTTT
>JBOIGK010000058.1:0-7517 GCA_050742695.1 Advenella sp.
AAAATCCTGCTGACCGGCATGGCGCTCACGCAGCTATTCAGTTCACTGCTGACCCTGACCCTTGCCAGCGGCATGCAACAAGGCCAACAACTGTTGATATGGATATCGGGTGATACCTACATGAGCCTGCTGCAAGATGATCTGCCGATGCGCTTTGCCATTGTCGCATTGCTGGTCATAATGGCCTGCATGACACGACGCCCCTTGAGCCTGCTGCGCCTGGGCGACCCCATTGCCCGCGCCAGTGGCCAGCGCCCCATGCTCACCCGCACCCTGCTGTTTCTGCTGATCGCAGCGCTGACCACGCTGGCATCCATTACCATCGGCCCGACCAGCTTTGTGGGGCTGATTGCGCCGCATCTGGCCCGCTCTATGGGCTTTCATGGATTGCGCACTCAAATGCTGGCATCCTCGACTATTGCCATTGTGATCATGCTGTGTGCCGACCTGCTCGGCAGACACATCATGTTCCCCTATGAAGTGCCCACCGGCTTGATCGCCACCTTCATTGGCGCCGCCTATTTTCTATGGCAATTTACCCGAAAGCAGAGGACATAATTCCGGTATCATTGCGTGCCATGGACACATTGCCTCCTTTCGTTCTATTTGATGATGCCGTCACCCAGCGGGCCACACTGCTGGAGGCGTTTGTACGCTTAGACACCATCGCTGCCGCGCAACTGGCAGACCTGGATACCGTGCTGGCGCGCGGCTGGGCACAGGCGCTGCATCCGGCAATCTTCATACCCTATGAGTTCGGCATGGCCGACGCTGCCAAGGCAGCGCAAGGCGCAGGCGCAGGCATGCACATCCACTGGTTTTCACAAGCCACAACGCTATCGGATGCGCAGATTGAGAACTGGCTGACCCAGCAGGCGCACGCGCATGATCCGCGCCGGCAGCCCGCAGGGCTTTGCAATCTGCACTTGCAGCCGGCGTTTGATGAGTACCGGCAGCAATTTGACCGACTGCACCAGGCCATTGCGCGTGGCGATTTCTATCAAATCAATTACACGGCGCGGCAATACTTCGAAACCTATGGTTCGCCGCTGGCGCTATACAGCGCATTGCGTGCAAAGCAACCCGTGCCATATGGCGTACTGGCCTGGCTGCCGCATCAACGCATGGCTCCCTGGACACTATGCCTGTCTCCCGAGCTGTTCATCCGCATTGATGACCAGGGTGTAATCGGCGCCGAGCCCATGAAAGGAACCCTGGCCTGTCAGCCGGCAGATGACTCCGAGGTTTTGGCCGGCCTGTTGCGCAATGACAGCAAGAACCGGGCCGAGAACCTGATGATCGTGGACCTGTTGCGCAACGATTTATCTATTCTTGCGCAACCCAAAGGCGTACAGGTACAGGAACTATTCAAGGTGACACGCTTTGGCCAGGTGCTGCAAATGACCACGCCCATTCAATGCCAGGTGCGGCCCGGCATCACCATGGCAGAGGTGATCGATGCCTTGTTTCCCTGCGGCTCCATTACCGGCGCCCCGAAAAAAATGAGTATGCACTATATCGCAGACAGTGAAATTGCGCCGCGAGATCTGTATACCGGGAGCATTGGCTATCTGCAACCGTCCGGCAATACAATGGGCGCCAAAGGCTGTTTCAATGTTGCCATCCGCACCCTGACGCTGCAGCCGGCGAGCGACCAGGCCATAGCCTGTACTGGCGTGATGGGTGTAGGCGGCGGTATTGTCTACGACAGCACGGCGCAATCGGAGTATAAGGAGATCCACTGGAAGTCGCGTTTTCTGCATGCCATCCCTGCCGAATTCGCGCTATTTGAAACCATGCTGGTCGAGCAAAGCCATTGTGCATTGCTGGACAGGCACGTTGAGCGCCTGCTTGCCTCTGCCAAAAGCCTGGGCTTTGCCGCCGATCAGACTGCCTTGGCACGGCAGTTGCAGCAATTCATCGCCGCGCAACCGTCGCACGCCAGACTGCGCGCGCGCGCCGTGCTGGCCCAGGACGGAACATGCGAGATGACGGCCTCTCCCCTGGACCCTGCACCTTGGTGCGAAGCCAGTCTGCCGTCAGTGAGCATCGCCCCACGCCAGCTACCCCGATATGACCCCGTGCGTCGTTTTAAAACGACATGGCGCCAACATTATGATAATGATTTAAAACAGGCATTGGTTTCAGGCGATTTCGATGTCCTGTATTTCAATCATGATGGCGATCTGCTCGAAGGTGCACGCACTTCGGTATTTATTCACTATCGTGGTGCATGGCTGACACCGCCACTGACCCTGGATATTTTGCCCGGTGTCATGCGCGCACAGGTACTGACCAGCCCTGCGCAGTATTTGCAGGCCGATCATGTCACCGAGGGGCGCATCAGCCTGGCCATGCTGCAGGCGGCCGATGCCATCGTCCTGACCAATGCCCTGCGCGGGTGCATTCCCGTCAGCCTCAAAGCTGTCTGAAATCGCTGTAACCGTCGCCTTTTTTTCTAGCTATACGTGCTGGGCAGCCACACTGCAGACATGTACTGCAATGGCTGCCGGGGCAGGAATATACAACAATTGCCAATTTACGTGATATCTTCATACAGACATCTTAGTATTTGATGCAAGAACCGCCACCTGTGCGGCCCTCGCCAGGTAAATCCCGGTTGATGCTACTTTTCCGTGGGGATACCACATTATGGCTCGCAGCATGAGCTCCATCTTTCTGAAAACCGCCCGCAAAATTGCACGCCAGCAGAGCAACGCGCTGATCAGGGCCACGCGGTCCAATATGAAGCTGGCCGCTTCGGCCTTCAACCACAACCCGCTATTTCCCCCCTCGCCTGCCACCGTGTTGCGTCCGGCAAAAAAACCCGTGCCGCCGCCGTTTCGTCATGGCTCCTGGACAGAACGGCTGTTCAAGGTGCCCACGACGGTCTCGTTGTTTTTTCAGCGACTGAGCTATTTCCTGTACGTGCCGCCATCCCATGAAATGAAAGGTAGTGCCATGCTGGTCATGCTCCATGGCTGCAAACAGACTGCCACCGAATTTGCGCAGGGAACGCGGATGAACCAGCATGCCGCCAAATCGGGCATGGTGGTTGTGTATCCGCAGCAATCGCGACAGCGCCAAACCCTGCGTTGCTGGCGCTGGTATCTGCCCGACCAGCAGCATGGCTATGCCGAGGCCGATGCGATTGCTGCGCTGGTGCGCAATTTGATACAGCGCAACAAACTGGACAAGACGCGGATTTACCTGGCAGGCATGTCGGCCGGTGCCGGCATGGGCAGCCTGCTGGCCTTGCGCCATCCCCAGCTGTTTGCTGCCGTGGCCTTGCATTCCGGGCCTGTCATGGGCAATGCGAGCAGCCTGTCCAGCGGTCTGCAGACCATGCGGCGCGGTACCTTGAATGACCCGCTAACGGCGCTCAAGGCCGCCAGCGAAACCCTGACTGCCAGCCACGACTACTTGCCGGCATTGATTCTGCAGGGGCAGCTAGACCGCGTAGTATCGGCCAACAATGGCGAACAGCTGGCGCGTCAGTTTGCCTGGCTCAATGGTTTTGATGACGAGGCACAGCCTATCGAGAAGCCGGTGGGTGAACATACTTCGCGCGAATACACGCAGTTTGATTTCAAACGCGCCCGCAAGAGCATTGTTCGTTTGTGCCAGATCAGAAAAGTGGGTCATGCATGGAGCGGTGGCGACAGTCGGCTCGATTTCAATACTTCGGATGGTCCGAATGCTTCAAGCCTGATCATGCAATTTTTCCGGATGCATCAACGCGGCAACAAAGCATCCTAGGGAACAGATCAGCGAGACAGGCCCGATCACTGCGCCCTGGCCGATGCTTCCTTGAAGGTAGCCTTTAAGGTACTCTTGAGTATCCGTGCTGCTGGATGACACGAAGTCAGACGCCGGCGCTGCGCACCGATTTGGAAAAAGACAGCCCCTTGGGCTCGAACCAGCTGTTAGGCAGGCCGGCCGACAATCAGGAAGGCTGCGCCAGGAACACCGGAAAGCGCGCCTGCATGCTGTTGTTGGCAAGCGTGACCAGTTCCTCGTCGCTCAACCCAAGCGCTTCGGCAACTGCTACATAGTTATCCAGCAGATAGCCGCCAAAATAGGCGGGATCATCCGAATTGATCGTCACACACAGCCCCTGATCCAACAGGCGCTTCAGATTGTGTTCGCGCATATCGCTGACTACTTTGAGTTTCAGGTTCGATAACGGGCAGACGGTGAGCGGTATTCTCCTGGCAGCCAGCGTTTGCAACAAGACCGGATCTTCTTCACTGCGCACGCCGTGGTCAATGCGAATCACGTTCAGCCGATCCAGTGCGCTGCTCACATAAGCGGCCGGCCCTTCTTCGCCCGCATGAGCGACCAGATAAAAGCCCAATTGGCGGCAACGGGCATACACCCGTTCGAATTTTTCCGGCGGATTGCCCTGCTCGCCCGAATCCAGGCCGATTCCCAGCCACAAATCGCTGTATTGTTCGCGCAACGGCAAAGCCTGTTCCAGCGTATCAAAGGCCGCTTGCTCGGACAGATGCCTTAAAAAACTCATGATGAGGCAAGAGGTAATGCCCCAGGTCTCGTGACCCTCGCGCAGTGCGCGCGCAATGCCGGCAAACACCGTTGCAATGGGCACACCGCGCTCGGTATGGGTCTGCGGATCGAACATGATTTCTGTATGAACCACACCATCCTGCGCTATTCGCGCAAGATACGCCATGGTCATGTCATAAAAATCGGCTTGCGTGATCAGCACGGCAGCACCAGCGTAGTACAGGTCCAGAAACGATTGCAGGTCGGTGAACTGGTATGCGTCGCGCAGTGCCTGTATGGATGGATATGGCAAGGTCACTCCGTTGCGCTGTGCAAGCCGGAAAATCAATTCTGGCTCCAGTGTTCCTTCAATATGCAAATGTAATTCAGCCTTGGGCAACTTGCGGATAAATTCTAAACGTTCGGCGTTCATCAGGGATGTCTATTGGGTTCGGATGGCAACAGCGCGCCAGATTGCGCTTATGGTAAGGCGCTATTGTAGCGCGAGCGAGCCGCGCCCACTATTTCAGGAGGTCATGCCTACGGCAGACATAATGCCGCGCAACAGGTAGGCTGCCAGCAGCAATGCCGCGGTTCCGGCCAGCCACAAACCGACGAACCATAACCAGCGGCTACGTGTGCTTGTAGTGGTGCAAGTGCGTTTGGTTTCCTGCTGCGTCATATCGCCCGATTCCAAATGTAATATTCTGTCGCTGCGAGTGTGAAGACAGATACGGGCAGCCCGGTACGTGTCTGCCCGCTGATCACACCTCTAGTGATATCCCGCATCTGCCGTCACTTTTCCACGGAACACATAATAGGCCCAGGAGGTGTACATGAGAATGAATGGAATTATGAAGAGCGCACCAACCAGCGCGAACCCCTGGCTTTCCGGCGGACCGGCAGCGTCCCAGATGGATATGCCGGGTGGAATGATATTGGGCCAGACACTGATACCCAGCCCGCTATAACCCAGAAACACCATGCACAGGGTAAAAATAAATGGTTCGGCATGCGGGTTGTGATTGAGGCTGCGAATCAAGCCCCAGCCTACCAGGATCACCAGAATAGGTACCGGTGCAAACCAGAACAGGTTGGGCAAGGTAAACCAGCGCTCGTAAATAAGCGTATTGCTCATTGGCGTCCAGATACTCAGAATACCAATGATAACCAGCAATACCAGGGTAAGCGGCCTGGCCAACTCAATCATCCGCTGCTGTAACGGTCCATCTGTCTTGAGCACAAGCCAGGTGCAACCCAGCAACGCATAGGCAACAATCAGGCCAATGCCGGTAAACACGGAAAACGGTGTGAGCCAGTCCAGCGCCCCGCCGGCATAGGCGCGATTGACGACCGTGATGCCATCGATATACGCCCCCAGGGTTACGCCCTGGAAAAAAGTCGCCAGCACAGACCCACCGATGAAAGCAGCGTCCCACCAGCGGCGCCGCGCATCACTGGCCCGAAAGCGGAACTCAAATGCCACTCCGCGGAAAATCAGCGCAAGCAGCATCAGGATCAGCGGCATGGCGAACGCACTTAGAATTACCGCATAAGCCAATGGGAAAGCGGCCATCAGGCCGGCGCCGCCCAACACCAACCAGGTCTCGTTGCCATCCCAGACCGGGGCGACAGTGTTCATCATCACATCACGGTCTTCACGGCGAGGCATGAGCGGAAACAGAATCCCGATGCCCAGATCAAAGCCGTCCATAATCACATACATCATGATTCCGAACAGGATAATCACGGCCCATAAGAGCGAAATATCAATTCCCATGACGGTCTCCCGGTGCAGTTGCGTGTGGCTCTTCATCGGAATTGGTCGCTGCCGACAACGGCCTTGCCGGTGTACGACCCTCTCCCGGTCCTCCACCCTCGATCTCCAGATGCGTAGTGGGTTGTGGCCCCTGAGCCATAATATGAAGCATATAGACAACTCCCGCGCCGAACAGCACGAAGTACACCACGATAAACAAGATTAACGTAATACCTAGTTCCAGCGGGCTGTGCGGCGTGACGGCATCGGCCGTCCGCATGACGTTATAGACAACCCACGGCTGGCGCCCGATTTCAGTGGTGTACCAGCCAGCCAGTATGGCGACCAGACCACTCAATCCCATACAGACCGAGAAACGGTGCAATACCGGGCTATCGTATAACCTGTCTTTCCAGCGCGCATACACTGCCCATACACCCAGCAGCAGCATCAGCATGCCAAGCCCCACCATGATCCTGAATGTCCAGAACACGATCGTGGAGTTGGGCCGGTCTTCGGGCGCAAATTCCTTGAGTGCCGGAATTTTGCCATCCAGGCTGTGCGTCAGGATCAGACTGCCCAGACGCGGCACTTCAACTTTGAAGCGCGTCTCTTCCCGCTCCATATCGGGCCAGCCAAACAGCACCAATGGTACGCCCTGGCCATCCGGCCCGTTTTCCCAATGCCCTTCCATAGCCGCCAGTTTGGCCGGCTGGTGCTCAAGCGTATTCAGACCATGCAAATCGCCAACCAGAATTTGAATCGGCGCAACCACAAGCAGCATCCACATCGCCATGGAATACATCTTCTTGACTGCGGGCTGCACATTGCGACGCAACATGTGCCAGGCAGCAACCGCGCCCACGATCAATGCAGTCGCAAGAAACGCCGCAATGACCATGTGGATCAGGCGATAAGGGAAAGAGGGATTGAATATGACGGCAAACCAGTCGACAGGTACCACGCGGCTGTCGATGATCTCGTATCCCTGCGGGGTCTGCATCCAGCTGTTGGATGCCAGAATCCAGGTAGCGGAAATGAGCGTTCCGATTGCAACAAGGATGGTGGAGCACCAATGCAGCTTAGGCCCCACCCTGTGCCAGCCAAACATCATCACCCCCAGAAAGCCTGCCTCAAGGAAGAATGCAGTCAATACTTCGTAGGTAAGTAACGGTCCGGTCACGCCCCCGGCAAAATCGGAAAAATAACTCCAGTTGGTACCGAACTGGTAAGCCATCACCAGGCCGGACAC